>CAIVYW010000341.1 GCA_903910205.1 uncultured Methylococcaceae bacterium
CCGGAATAAAATGGCTGGGCTTCATGGAGCTGGATTTTCATGATGCTCTGAATTGCTGTCTTGTAGACAAATCAATTAGATGTTGCGCAAAATTTTACCCCTGATTAAAAAATAGTTGTAGGGTGTTACTCCAATGCAGCCATTAATCGAATAGTGCTTTCTAAAAAGAAACTATACAATGCCAGTCGCACCGCGTTGCCTGATCGAGGCTACTTGCTAATCCGACTTAGGTGTTACTTTTTAGGTAGCATCGTAAGTCATAGTTCCGAATAACCTCGCACCACTGAGTTTCATCGAGGCTACTTGCTTGCTAACTCAAGTTAAAGCATAGCTGTCGTTAGTGACTTAAGCCATCAATTTTGCATGATTTCCACTATAGTTTTTCAAAAAACGCCAGTTTAATACCATCAAAAAAAACAGTCTCTATAAGTATTCCTACGGATGTTATCTAGCGTTCGCATAGCGTATATTGCTTTTCGTTGTTTTTTTTATTCAAACCATACGGCATTAATACCTTAACGGACTCTATATTGGTAGCAGATTATCGAAACCTTAGTTTAAATAAATGGCTGGTTTTTATGATCTCCTTGTTTAAAAGTCTTCTCTTTAGCGATATAAAAAGCGTGAAAAATATTATGAATAAAACTCAAGTTGCCTGTGAATTTGAAGGCCCAGGTAGTAGCTATGCAAACAAAACAAGCATTTTATGGGTTACTGGGTATCTTATTTTTATGACGTTCATATCAATGGCCGTATTAGCTGTGTTATGGCCTACATATGAGGATAGCACTTGGACTTTACCTGTAAGTAGCGAACTATCGATAAGCTCAATTTCACCCAGTCATGGAAAAATTAAAGAGGAGGTTTGGGTCAGTATACGGGGTACAGGCTTCACGGATACTACTAAAGTCAATTTTGGTACGGCTGACGTTCCCCAAAAAGACATCATAATCGCCGACTCAACGCATTTAAGAGTTAAAGGGCCTAATCAAACGCCAGAAAAAGAAGGTGTTGTTGATATTGTTGTTAGCAATCCAGAGCAAAATAAGAGACGGGCTTTAGTTGCTGGATTTTATTATTACAAAGACAAACCCTCCAAAGCTACTATTAGTTTTCTTTCACCTAATACCGGCCCTCTTACGGGTGGCCAGACCGTGACTATTAAAGGTTCTGGCTTTGACAATAAAATCACAGAAGTCAGATTTGGCGGAGTGCTGGGTACTAATTTATATGTTCAGAATAACGAATCTCTTGTCGTTACAACACCCACTCATGGAGTGGGTAAGGTTGATGTGGCGGTAGATGCTGGTGAAATCACTACAAGTTCCGAGAGCTATACATATGCCTATTGGGTTAGCCCCTTTTCCTTGCTGATAATGGTCATTTGCGCGGGGGGATTAGGTGGCTGTTTGCATGGCTTTCGTTCATTGCTTTGGAATGTAGGTTATCGTAAGTTGCGTGCAAGTTGGTTGTTGAAGTATTGCTTATTGCCTATTGTGGGTGCGGCTATGGCGGTGATTTTCTTTTTGACGGTAGCGGCTGGTTTTACCACAAACCAAGGTTCCAATATTTTCGTTTTAATTGGCCTAGCCGGCTTGGTGGGTATGTTTAGTAATGAAGCGGCGGTAAAGCTTAAAACCATCGCCGAAGGCCTATTGGCCGAAGCTAAAAAAGACGAGGTGGCTGAATCAGGTGTGTTATCAATAACTTTAGTTAAACAGAAAACAGGTAGCGAAGATGTGGAAATAACAGGGCAAAACTTTGATGATGTAGAAGTGCATTTTGGAGGCGAACCAGCCACGATTAAAAGCTGGAGCTTGACGAGGCTCATTGTAGTTCCACCGGTACATCATCAATCTGAAACAGTCGATGTGACGGTAATTCGTAAAAATGGCCAAAGTTTCACTCAGCGTAAGGCTTATCACTGTCAGGTAGAGCCAACTAGCTAATAAAGTTGAGCCATCATTCATATAGAACATCAACAAGGTTGGCTTAGCGATCAGCTAAGCCAACTGAACTTAGACTTTTGTGTATTCATAATCCTTAAATCATAGTTACCTTGAGTAGCTCCACGATTTTACCCATCATTAGGAGATTATTATGTCTGAAAATTTTCAGTTTCACCCTCGCCCTGACGCGCATTCTATGGAATGGAACGAGCTTTTGCCACCATTGCAACATGCGGTACGCGACTTATTGGTACGCCTTGAGGGAGCCGTTAGCAAAGTTGATCAAATTAGAGAAAATTCTAACAATGGCAAAAGTCAAGACTATCCTGCTAGTTGTTTTCTAGTGTACGGTGAACGAGGCACCGGCAAAACTACCGTGCTGCTAAGCGCAAAGGATGCCGTAGGTAAGCCTCATCGACCGTTCTTTAAAGATCCTATCAAAGAAGAAACGGAAGATGAGAAAAAATGGCGTAAGGATGCAAAAAGAAGCGCTGAAGAGCTCCGAAGTAAGGGCGTAGTTTGGCTAGAGTTGCTCGATATAGAATCAATGCCTTTGCGTACCAATTTGCTTACAACCTTGCTAACGCGTGTACGCAATGCGCTTTATGCCTCTGATGCTGAAAATAAAAGCATTGAACACAGCTCGATACTCGAAGACAGTGCCGACAGTGCCCGTCATCAGCTCAATAAATTGATCAAGGATGCGACCTTCATGTGGGAGGAGATTATAGAGCCCAATACTCGCGAAATATCCAGTCGTCAGATTAATGCCGCTGATATTTCAGCAAACTATAAAAAGCTCTTTAAGGACGCAATGGAAGCGTTATCCAAAGAGCTAGCTCGGAGGAATGGTAGTTGCGAGGTATTTCATCCCATTGTCTTACCTATAGATAATATAGATCGTAGCACCACTCATCTTTACAATATAGTCAAATTGGCTCAGTTGGTGGCTAGTCCTTATCTTTGGTTAGTGCTAGCCGGAGATCGAGAGGATATCGAGACTTTCTTGGAGCGGGCTTATTGGAAAGAACTGATTACTATAGGTGATGGTGCAGGAGGAGATGGCAAAGTAGGATCTAGGGGCGAGGATGAAGCGTTAATGATGGCAAGGCGACAAGCTGCCGCCGCTTCACATAAGCTTTTGCCGCCCAGTCATCGTATTCAAGTCGATGTGCTTAAACCTATGGATACCTTGAAATTTACGACTACATTATCAGGAAAAAGAAACCAGCACAGCCAAGAGCAAACTGTTTATGATTTGCTCAAGCAGATTAAAATTCCAAACTTGGGTAATGGACATGATATCAATTTTGTCGAATTATTCGATGCACGGCAACATGTAGAAGATCCATCGGATCATTGGACTAGGGATACGCTATTGATTGGCGTGATGGATACAGAAGCCGAGCCTAGCATTCAGATTATTGAGTTTATTGAAGAACATAAAGATATCGAAAATCCATCAGAGAAGGTCAAAGGCATTGCTACTCTGAATAAGAAATACTTAACGGCAGCTGCCCAACTTGGGCTGCAATTACCCGCTAGAGCAGTACTTGATCTTTGGCAACTGGCTTATTGGGCAGTCAATGCTCATCCTGAAAAAAATAGAAAAAACGAATCTGAAAGCAGCCCGCTAATAGCCGAGAAAATTGCTAGGACCATGTTGCGTAATATTATCGCTGAGAGCAAGTTGTCTAGCAATCTAGGTCGAGTGCTACAAGACCGAGTCATTGACCAAGACCCAAAAGGCGCAACTATACTTAACTTTAAGTATCCAGAATTTAGTCTAAAAGTGAACTGTCTACGCGCATTGGATTTTTCATTTCGTGTCATTCCAAATCGATCCAATGAAAAGCTGAAATCGAATTTTTATGTTAACTCTATGATTTCATTTCTTGGCGATGAAAAGTTGGATCTTATCTTTTTGAATGACCCAATTGGAAAGAAAGGGTCAGACAATCAAGTGACTAAGCCCGTAATAAAAAATGATTTAATTAAGCAACATAATACGGTAGATAAAGATAGTGAGTCTCTGCCAGATCTTGTCGCTGGTTGGCTGGAAATTCTTTTTGATATTACATTTTGGGCAAAAAAGTCTTGGGTGTTGCCGCAACTTGATTCAGATATCCATTTATATAGGTTCATCCGTGTTTCACATGACGTTGTTATAAACAGCAATGGCCAATATAATCGAAAAGAGTTAAAAAAACTTTATTGGCCGGTTCCGCTTTGGCTCGAGTTTTTCACACTCGATATACTCAGAATGAGATGGGATAAGTTCAGGGCAGTTATTCGAATAAAAAGCCATAATAATCCGGTTATTCCTGCAAGATATCTACCATGGGTGTTGGCCATTGGTTGGGTTGCTTGTGTACTAGATACCTTCTGGGTTCTAGTTCCTAAGGGCTGGAAGATAGATAAGCATGAAGCGCACAGTAAAATAAAACTAGCATCCTATGTATTGCAAACAGAACAATGGGATAAAGCCTCCATCGAAGATCTAGAACGTCATGTCTTTAAAGCAGCGGCTGATTTGTATGCACTCATTATTAAAAATAATGCGGATCAAGAGCGGGTCTTTTTTAAAGAAGAAGGAGTGACTACGATGAGAGACTGGCTGGAGCAAAAGCTACCCTTATTATTGAGTCACTTATATGTTCCTCTGGAAGCTGATGTTACAGAGCCACGTTGCACAAAAATCACCCACAGTTTCAAAGACACGGCATTGGTAAAGCATTGGCAAAATAACTGGCCCTTTATTCTTGTCGACATTGAAAAAGAATATAAGACTATGTTCTCGGTTGACGACAAGTCTATGGATAGCGAATCCACTTTGCAGCCAACCCCTTCTTATCTTAAAAATCTGGACTCGATAGGGCCTTTTGCCGATATGCACACCTTGTGGCTAAACAGCAATTCAGAGCATTCTAGCGCAGCCTACAAATCAATGACTTAATGGGTATTAAAATTTTATTTTTCCGGCTATTTAAGCTTTAATGATCTATTTTCCATTAACTCCATAACCTAAAAATTATATTCCCAATGAAAA
>CAIVYW010000342.1 GCA_903910205.1 uncultured Methylococcaceae bacterium
AAAAAAACAAGTTTTTTAAAAAAGTTTGGAGGAATCATGATTACTCAAGAGCAACTGATAGAAGATATTAAATCATTACATGACATTCAGAGCTTAGAACAGGTACATCAACTTGTTTTGCAAATTAAACAACAAAAACAACTCAAAAAGCCTTCCTTAATGAGTCAATTACGTAGTATTGAAAAAATTAACGGACCTAGCGATTTTGCTGAAAATATTGATGCTTATTTAAACGGGGATAAACAATTTTGAAACCTATTTTTATTGATACAGGTTTTTTAATTGCACTATTAAACGCCAACGATAATTATCACCTAACAGCCACCAAGCTGTCTTTAAAATATGAAGGAATTTCATTTTTAACCACTGATGCCGTGTTATTAGAATTAGGCAACGCTTTATCTCGTTCTAGCAAACAGAAAACCAGCGAAATGATTCGTTATTTTCAACAATCAGAAGACGCGAGCATAATACATTTAACACCTGATTTATTTACCAAAGGCTTACAGCTTTATGATAAATATCAGGATAAGTCCTGGGGCTTAGTGGATTGTATTTCTTTTGTAGTGATGCAGGAATTGGAACTCACTGAGGTATTAACTTTTGATCAACATTTTACCCCAGCGGGTTTTAATGTTTTAAATGGTCAACAATAAGTAGCCTCGATGAAACGCAGTGGAATCGAGGACATCGGAGCGCTGTAATTCCTCGATTCCGCTTTGCTACATCGAGGCTACGGACTACGGACTATCTATTAAATAGTAATAACAGGAGCAATAGGCATGGCAAACACCTACCAAAACATCATTACCTTAGAAGCAGGAAAAAGAGGCGGTAAACCCTGTATAAGAGGTTTACGCATTAGCGTTTACGATGTCCTGTCATGGTTAGCCGAGGGTATGACAACAGCTGAAATTATTGAAGACTTTCCAGAACTGAATACAGACGATATTAGCGCCTGTTTAAGTTTTGCTGCCGACCGTGAGCATAGCTTGGTAAGCCTTAAAACTTCATGAGGTTATTGCTAGATGAAAATCTATCACGGCGTATTGTGCCATTTATTCAAGACGTGTACCCAGACTCAACGCAAGTGGCATTAATTGGTTTGGAACAGGTAGATGATAAAGCCACAACCATTAAAACCTTACGCGACCACGTTCAAGCCATAGAGTATGCATTATTGATTAGTGATCATGCGTGTATAGAAATTTTATGAAATTCACAGCGTATTCAAATGAAGAAAAAAATAATGCAAGACTACGGGGTTAATTGTTTAAAAGGCACTGTAATGCAGGCTTATGAGCTAAAGGATTCTAGGGTTGATTGGATGGGTAGTATACCTATTCATTGGGGTATTGATAGATTAAAAGACGTATCACATTTAAGGGATGAGAAAACGGCGACTAAATCATCCGATGAAGATTATTTAGAGTTAGAAGATTTAAGCCAGTGGACAGGAAAGATACTAAATAAACGAAATACACTTGAGGTCGCATCTCAGGTAAATATTTTCTATGAAGGTGATGTTTTATTCGGGAAATTAAGACCTTACTTAGCAAAATACAGCAATTCAGAGCATTCTAGCGCAGCCTACAAATCAATGACTTAATGGGTATTAAAATTTTATTTTTCCGGCTATTTAAGCTTTAATGATCTATTTTCCATTAACTCCATAACCTAAAAATTATATTCCCAATGAAAA
>CAIVYW010000343.1 GCA_903910205.1 uncultured Methylococcaceae bacterium
CGCTGGAAAGCACAGTGAGTTGAGCCCAAAGCACATCAAAGCGCTGGAAAGCACAGTGAGTTGAGCCAAAAGCACATCAAAGCGCTGAGAAGGACAGTGAGTTGAGCCAAAAGCATATCAAAGCGCTGGAAAGCACAGTGAGTTGAGCCAAAAGCACATCAAAGCGCTGGAAAGCACAGTGAGTTGAGCCAAAAGCATATCAAAGCGCTGGAAAAGACAGTGAGTTGAGCCAAAAGCACCTCAAAGCGCTGAGAAGAACCTCAAATCGACGGATAGTAGGAAAAATAACATAACAAGCAGTAAAAACAGAGTTTTATTTACTTAGACAATCACAACAACACTACATAGGTAATACCATGAAAAAATTCAAACCAGTCTTCGACTTTGTTCAGTTTTCAATGTCAGAAAAAGTGCCTTTCTTTCGCCATGTTAATGATCAGTTATACGACAATCCGCTTTATACCACACCTGACATTGCTTTTGCCGATGCAAAAGCAGCGGTCGATGCCCTAGAAGCTGCGATGTTGGCAGCTAAAGAAGGTAGTCCTGTCGCTGTGTCAGCGATGCATGATGCGGCAGAGCGAGCCGACACGATTTATAGAAACTTAGCTCATTATGTAGAGCGTATTGCCGCCGGCGATGAAACTAGTATATTAAGCAGTGGCTTTCATCTTTCAAAACAACCCGTCATAACACCTAAACCTGAACTAGCTGCGTTTGATGGTGAGCATTCAGGTAGCGTTAAATTAGTGGCTAAAGCCTTAGAGGCAGCCGTAGCCTATCTTTGGCAAATGGCTATAGAAGATGCCGCAGGAATGCTGTCCGATTGGATTGCTATTGGCAGTAGTACCCGTGCCACTTTTGAGGTGAATGATTTAGAAATTATGAAACGTTATAAATTTCGTTACGCCGCTATAACAGCAGAGGGTACGACGGATTATTGTGAGCCTGTGACCAAGATTGTTGTCTAAGAAATGGCCATGAAATACTGTATACAGTAATATCCAGATTTCGCTTGTAATTATTAATATCATATTGTGGGGGTGGCTTTAGCCACGATAATCATAGCTAAAGCCACTCCCACTGCGTACCAAACTCTATTGCCTTAATGACATTGGCGAGATTTTAACATCCCAGCTGATTAATTAATGCAGGTTCATTAGTCAGTCATTAGCCATTAATCGCTAATGCCTGACTTTTTAGTCTATTTAAGTATTAAGGCTTATATTTTTCTAAGGCTTCAAGCTTAACGATAGCGGCTTTTATGGTGGCTTCGATGGCTGGCTCTAGCTCGTTATTTTTATAAACTTTTTCTAATAAACCTTCACTCACTAAAGCATCTTTTATCCAGCGTTTGGTAAAACGATAATTATTATAAGAGGTGGCTACCTCGTCTGTTTTTGGATCTCGTAAACCTTTCTTAGTTTCGGTGCTTTTTGCGGTTGCTGTAACGGTTGTTTTTTTAATGACCCTAGGTTTGATAGCTGCAGGTTTTTTATTTTGGGCGGATGCCTTAGGAGCAGCGATAGGCTCAAGTTTAGGTTTAGGTGTTAGCACTACTGGGGCTTCATGTTTAGCTTTAAGTTCTGAGGATATGGGGGTAGGGACCTCTTTCATTTCGTTGAACATATGATAAATAACATAGGCTACGAAA
The DNA here is from genome assembly GCA_903910205.1 of uncultured Methylococcaceae bacterium. GTDB lineage: Bacteria > Pseudomonadota > Gammaproteobacteria > Methylococcales > Methylomonadaceae > Methylobacter_C. Next base: position 1,655 of record CAIVYW010000343.1, read on the forward strand.
ATGATCGTAAACATGAAAAATATTTCAAACATAACGATTCTCCAACTTTTAATTTGATGTGTTGTAATTGTCCTTTCTGGGAAGGCTTATATTCCATAAAGCTTGTTCGGCCTATTTAGCGAGTTAAGCTGCTTTAGGGGCTGACCTCGGTATATATACAGGGTTCTTTAACAAATGTGAATGTTTAGTTTAACTATAGTTTGTTAGTCAGGTTTTTTTGTATTATCAGCTAATGTGTAAATTAGAGGCAGATCAACAATTACAATTAATGTCGGAAGTATGTTGCTATTTTCTGAATAGGAATCATTTGCATCTATGTATTTATCAGGCTAAAATAGATTAACTGAAAATATGAGTATGTATTAATGAAAAGCAATAGAAAGCTATTAGTAAAGAAAGTGTTATGCGGAGCACTGGTTGTTTTACAGCAATTCAGAGCATTCTAGCGCAGCCTACAAATCAATGACTTAATGGGTATTAAAATTTTATTTTTCCGGCTATTTAAGCTTTAATGATCTATTTTCCATTAACTCCATAACCTAAAAATTATATTCCCAATGAAAA
>CAIVYW010000344.1 GCA_903910205.1 uncultured Methylococcaceae bacterium
AACCGTCGGATAGACGGGGCTAGTCTGTGTAGTGAATGGTGCAGTCATGCCGTCAGCAGCAGAAACCAGTGAGCAGTAGCGATACCTACTCACTCTTAGGAAACTAGGAATCCCCTTCCTTCAGGTGGGGGAGGATGTCAAGAACATAATGAAGCTCTGTAGGCAAAAGAGCGGCATCGAGAGCCGGTTTCTTATGATTTTCTCTGGCAGTCTATTGGTTTAACGCCTTAGGGTTTTTATTACTACTTTAGGACTGTAGCGAGTCTTTACAAATTGCAGGTGCGACAATTTGTCGCAATTAATTAGACAATACTATTTTAATGGTTTATCATTGCCGTCACTCAAGTATAGGTCTATTGTTTTGGGGAAAACGTAGTTACTTATAGTTGGGTATCAATGAAGAGGAGTGGCCAGTTTATACTGGTAAAATTACAAAAATAATCACTACATCATTAAAACTGCGCTTTAGTTAGGCAGCCGTCTTTATGAAATAACACTAACAAGATGGAGCCCATGTAATGTGGGCTTTTTTATGCCTGCTAAAAACACATGGGTTTTAAAATAAAAAATAGCTTCTGAGGTTTACTTGCAAACAATCGATCAGCTTCGTTCCGGTGCGTTAATGGGCGTTCGTCACCTGAAGATATCTTCAGGTTTAAGTCGCTTTCCCAGTGAAATTATTGATTTGGCGGATACCTTAGAAATTCTTGATTTATCGGGTAATTCATTGTCGTCTCTCCCTGATGATTTTTCACTGCTGACTAAGCTGCGTATTATTTTTTTATCAAACAATGAGTTCACAGAATTGCCAGAAGTTTTGGGTCGTTGCCCTGAATTAAGTATGGTTGGTTTCAAGACTAACCGCATTCGTAAGGTATCCGCTAAGGCAATACCCATTAAATTACGTTGGTTGATTCTGACAGATAACGAGATCGAAGCGCTACCTAAAGAAATTGGCAATTGTGCCCAACTACAAAAGTTAATGTTGGCAGGTAATAAGCTTCAGAGCTTGCCTGCGTCTTTAGTCAATTGCCATCGTCTTGAGTTATTACGCATTGCAGCTAATCAACTCAATGAGTTCCCACTTTGGCTACTGTCCTTACCTCGATTGACGTGGTTGGCGTATTCTGGAAATCCATTCAGTGCAGCACATGAAGCTAAAGTTCTTGCTGACTTAGCAATGGTCGATATTCCTTGGCATCGTCTTGAGCTTGAGCAGGTCATAGGCGAAGGTGCTTCGGGCGTTATTCATCATGCAAAGTATAGTCTTGCTGACGATGAATTTCATTGTGTTGCGGTTAAATTGTTTAAAGGCGCAGTGACTAGTGATGGTTTACCCCATGCTGAGATGGCGGCCTCAATGGGGGCTGGAAAACATCTCAATTTAATTAATGTATTGGGTAGAGTACAGGATCATCCATTAGGTCAAAGTGGCTTGGTAATGGAATTGATAGACTCTGATTTCATAAATCTTGCGGCCCCTCCTAGTTTAGAATCTTGTACGCGCGACATCTACTCATCAGACGCTAGCTTTGATTTACCTATGCTGCTAACTATTGCCAGAGGCATTGCATCTGCTGCTCAGTATTTGCATAGGCTAGGCATCATGCATGGTGACTTTTATGCACATAACATTCTGCATTGTGGAGCAGGACGGGCATTGCTTGGAGATTTCGGTGCTGCTTCTTTTTATTCAAACGCGGATAGTGAAATTTCTGAAGGTTTAGAGAAGTTTGAAGTTAGGGCTTTTGGTTGTGTCTTGGAGGAGTTGATTGATCGGTGCAAGGCATGCTCTGAAGACATAAATGCGCTTAGTTTACTCATTAATTTGAAAGTCGCTTGTTTGTCCGATGAAAGTCAATCTCGGCCATTTTTTGATGAAATTTGTGTGTTATTAAATGAGGTAGATTTAACGCTGAAGAGCAAACTTAGGTCTTAGGTCTCTCAAGTTCTATTAGTTGCTTTGATGTAACACCGTGATCATTTGTTAATAATCGACTGGTATAACAGTGCGCATCGCATCGCTTTTCAAATGATGAAGAATTGTTGGTTTTATATGTTCATGGAGGTATTTACTACCGAAATAAATAACCAGCAGCTAAACAAACACTAAATCAATAACTTAATAATGACGACTGAATCCGTCAAAACACATCTTCATTTTACTAAAGTTGGTGTAACATATTGAACTATATAATATTGTTTGGTTTTCTTTCACACACTAAATACCTAATTGCAGACCATGAATACCTTGCTCCACACTGCGAACAGTCCATCATTTACTGTGAATAGCTAGATCCATGCCTAGATAACCTAAATTCATACCGTGAATACCTGATTTCATAGCATGAACACCCAACGCCACGCCATGAACAGAGCATCACTCACCAAGAATCGTCAGCTCCACACCTAGCAACGCCAGCTTCAT
>CAIVYW010000345.1 GCA_903910205.1 uncultured Methylococcaceae bacterium
CTATTTCAGATAATGCTTCTCTTACATCATCCATTTTAAATGGCTTGATGATAGCGGTTATTAGTTTCATGTTGGCTCTCATTTATTAAGATAATGACTACAGACTGCAATCATAGTGAATTATTCATCAACATACAATTTTTAGCGCGGTTGCTTGAATACTATTCGACCGTATTGATTATAGCAGCCGCTTTGCCTCGACGCTCATTGACCTTACTCAACAAAGCTAAGCCAATCATAAAAAACACCAAGGTCGACAGCAAGGACATTCGATGATTTCCTTGACTCCAATAATTAATTAAGCCGTAACTCAATGGCCCGACGATAGCCGACAATCGATTGACTAAGCCCCATAACCCTAAAAACTCACCGGTACGTTGTATAGGTGAAAACTTACTGACTAACGCACGCCCTACAGCCTGACTGGCTCCCATCGCTAAGCCTATAAGATTACCTGCGATCCACATATCGATAGTCTCTTTAGCCAATATCGCCACAATCACAGCAATTATCCAGATCACTAAGGTGATGGCTAAGGTCGGCACTGAACCTATTCGATCTTGTAAATGTCCGCAAATAAAAGCACCTACAGCGGCAGTCACATTGACCACCATAATCAAGATAATCAAGGCTTGAGTATCAAAGCCCATGACTTCCTGCGCATATATAGCAGCTAAAACAATGACCGTACTCACACCTGATTGATACACGCCCAAGGTAATCAAAAACCAAAACAAATCCCGAAATCGAGCAGCTTCTTTAAACGTATGTACTAATCGGGTAAAACTAATTTGTAAACTTGAACGACTCCTATCCCATACCGCCGGTATGGCTCGCTCACGTAAGTAGATAAAAGTGGGCAACGCTGCCAAAGCAAAAATGCACGCGGTAATGAGCAACGAGACGGGGACATAATGCGTAGCCGTTAAGCCTTGTTGTTTGGCCCAAGTAATATAGGCTAAACAAATACCTAAAGTTAGCAAGCCACCAAAATAACCCAAGCTCCAACCGTAACCAGACAACCGCCCCATGTTCTCCTCAGGCACCAGTTCTGGCAAAAAGGCTGCAATTAGATTCTCGCCACTAGCAAACATGATGGCCGAAACCGTCACTAAGATCATTCCTATCGTTATATCACCGGGACCTATCCATGCCAAACTAGCCGTTGCGGAGATACAACCTATCGAAGAAATTAATAAAAAGCGTTTCTTACAAGCTCGATGATCGGCTATAGCTCCTAACAACGGCCCACTGATCATGACCACAAAATTAGCGAGTCCAATCGCTAATGACCATAACAAGGTTGATAGACCCGGTGTAACGCCTTGCTCTGCACCAGCCACGACGCCTACAAACTAAGCACTAAAAATAGTAGTTTGTACCACCGTGGTATAGCCAGAATTAGCAAAATCATAAAAGGCCCAGTCCAATTATTCTATAAACCCTTCCTTAGCGATGACTGACGATTGCTCATCAGCAGAGCGGTTCATTTGATGCTGTTTCATTCACAAACCCCTTATTAATATTGATCGAATCATATCGTTAAAAAACAACTTACTCTATTAA
>CAIVYW010000346.1 GCA_903910205.1 uncultured Methylococcaceae bacterium
GTTGTTGCCCATTTAAGAAATGAGCCAGCGCCATCACTTTTACCGCAAGAAGAATTAACCGTACCTGACAAAATAGCGGCCTAATATTGGCTGGGTAGGTGAACGGTTACGTTTATTGACTAATCTTATTTACAACGACCACTCACGTAGCGCCAGCGCAACGTCGACTTAAAAAGCATAAAGACAAAAATGTAACTTATATCGCGGTATACTTTGCGATAGTGACACTATAAACAACCTTATGTGTAATTATTTAGTGCCCTCGTTTGTAAAGAGGGCGGTTAATACTTACCCTTATGTAGCTTGGACTGCTATTTTTCGCAAGCCAACATTCTCGACTGACTTCTTGCTGATTCATGACTCACACTACAGATATTACTTTGATCGGAGGCGGCGTTATTGGCTTATTAACAGCTAGAGCCTTTATCAATGCCGGCGCCAGCGTAACGATTATTGATAAAGCCCTGTTAGGACAAGAATCTTCTTGGGCAGGTGGAGGTATTTTATTGCCGCTTTATCCGTGGCGACAAGCCGATGCCATTAGTCAGTTAGCCGTCCATAGCCTGTCGTTATATCCAAGCTTGGCGACACAATTATTCGCGGAGACTAATAAAGACCCGGAATGGACGCCTTGTGGCTTATTGATCACTAAAAATCCTGATATTAACGACGCTATTGCTTGGTGCCAACGGCATGGTATTCGCTTTCAAGATGCTAAAGCCTCTTTCTTTAAGGACTTAGTCACGCAAACTGATCAGCCTTTGTGGTTACCTGATATTGCTCAAGCCCGTAATCCTCGCTTGGTTAAATCGTTAAAACAAGATTTAATTAATAAGGGCGCAACTCTCATCGAACATTGTGAGTTAATGGCTATCAAGCAAGTACAACACACCATTACCCACATAGAAACTAGCACAGGCCTGTACCCGGTTAAGGACGTTATTATTTCTGCAGGCGCTTGGACAGGAGCATTATTTCAAAAGCTTTTTAAAGGATTAATGGTCTCGCCGACTATCGCGCCTGTTAAAGGCCAAATGTTATTGTTTGAAGCCGAAGCGGGCTTACTGCCCAGCATGGTATTGGATGGCGATCACTATTTGATCCCTAGACGTGATGGAAAAATTTTAGCCGGCAGTACCGTAGAGCACGATGGTTTTAATAAACATACCACCGACACAGCACGAAACGATTTAACAGACTTTGCCTTAAGCTTATTGCCTGCCCTTAAGCACGCGCCACTACTGCATCATTGGGCAGGTTTAAGACCTGGCACTGAATTGGGTATACCTTATATAGACCGACATCCAGACATTAGCAATTTAAGTATTAATGCCGGTCACTTTAGAAATGGTTTAGTCATGGGTCCTGCCTCTGCACAATTGATGGTTGATTTACTATTAAAGCTACCGACCAGTGTAGATCCAGAACCTTATCGATTAGGTCGATAGCAACCGCTAATCAGTTGCACTCCAGCTATCATCTTAAACTTACCTCATTACGACATGAACATTTATCCTTTATTACGCCCCCTATTATTCAGTCTTGATCCTGAAACAGCCCATGAAGTCACCCTTAAACTATTAAAGGCAACGCATGTTTCTGGATTAGGGAAGCTGATGCTTGCTGATATTCATGACAAACCTGTTACCGTTATGGGGCTTAACTTTAAGAACCCTGTCGGTCTTGCTGCGGGTATGGATAAGAATGGTGATTATATAGAGGCGCTATCGGCCTTAGGCTTTGGCTTTATTGAAATAGGTACGGTGACACCAAGGCCACAACCTGGCAACCCTAAGCCTCGCTTATTTAGATTGCCTGAGCATGAGGCCATCATTAATCGCATGGGCTTTAATAACTTAGGTTTAGATCATTTGTTAAGCCAAGTTAAGCACAGCCACTACAGCGGCATTTTAGGGATTAATATCGGTAAGAATTTTGATACGCCGATGGAGCAGGCGGTCGATGATTATTTAATCGGCCTGCGTAAAGCCTATAGTTCGGCTAGTTATATTACCCTGAATGTTTCATCACCCAACACTAAGAACTTGCGGCAATTACAACAAGGTGATGACTTAAAGCGCCTAATCAGTGCCTTAAAAGAAGAGCAACGTAAACTGGAACAAGAACACGGTTTTTATGTACCGTTGGCACTAAAAATTGCACCCGATCTAAGTGATGATGAAATCAGCCATATAGGCCGATTACTGATAGAGTTTTCTATAGAAGGCGTTATTGCCACTAACACCACCATCGCTAGAGATAAGATAGCTGGCCATCCTTTTGCCAATGAAGCCGGTGGTTTAAGTGGTGCGCCGATTAAAGAAGCGGCAACACGCGTGGTGCGCGGTTTAGCCGCTGAATGTCAGGGGAAGATTCCGATTATTGCGGCCGGAGGTATTTTAAGTGCCGAAGATGCTCAAGAAAAACTAGCCGCCGGTGCAAGCTTAGTACAAGTATATAGCGGTTTGATTTATCAAGGGCCGCAGTTAATTGCTGACATTGTTAATGCGCTATAAAGCGAGTTTGACCACAGTTAAACGAACACAGTGGAGTGCTGAGCTTCAGCTCAGCACTTTAAAACATTTACTCCAAGCGCAAGAATATTTACACCGCCGCTATTGCCTTAAACACTTATTCCCCCAGCAATAGACATGCGCTCTACCAAGATAGAGCCAGTACGCACATTACCGCGATATTCAACATCACACCCCACAGAAACGATGTTTTTTAACATGTCTTTTAAGTTACCTGCGATGGTGATTTCTTCAACCGGATATTGAATTTCACCATTTTCTACCCAAAATCCTGCGGCTCCGCGTGAATAATCACCTGTCACCATATTAACGCCCTGTCCCATCAATTCAGTCACCAATAACCCCGTATCGAGTTGTTTGAGCATACCTTGAAAATCTAAAAGGCCTGAATCAATGATTAAATTACGCACACCACCGGCATTACCTGTACTATGTAATCCCAACTTACGCGCAGAGTAGGTACTTAAAACATAACTGCGTAAAACACCGGCA
>CAIVYW010000347.1 GCA_903910205.1 uncultured Methylococcaceae bacterium
AGCCCTGTCTAAAAGTGAACCATTAAGCTAAGCTGTCTCGCTTTTAGTTGGTAGCCAAAATTCTATGTGATTTGTTTTAGTAATCAAGCTGGAGACTGAAATTGAACAATAAAAACATCCGTATATTAGCAGGACTATTGACCACGCTAATCAGTGCTTGCACTGGCCATAGCTTACCACCTATCAAACCAGTATCGTCGGTTAATTTGAATCAATTCATCGGCGACTGGTATGTGATTGCTTGTATACCAACCGTCATTGAAACAGAGGCATACAATGCTATTGAATCCTACCAGCTCGAAAAAGACGGTAGTATTAATACGACGTTTGTTTTCCGCAAAGCTGGCTTCGATGGCCCTGAAAAGCGTTACAACCCTCGTGGTTTTGTCGTTGAAAACACGGGTAACTCAGTCTGGGGCATGCAATTTCTTTGGCCGTTTAAATCTGAATATATCATTGCCTATCTTGACCAAGATTATAACAACACCATTATTGCAAGAAATGCCCGAGACTATGTTTGGATAATGGCACGTACACCAAGAATTAATGATAGCCAATATCAGGAACTAACAAAAAAAGTCGCTAATCTCGGTTACGACCTAAGCAAATTGATTAAAGTGCCACAACAAATACATTAAACAACTAACAGCTAAATATTCTCTGGTTTCTTGGTACAAACTACATTTAAAGCGGCTATAATCAGCTTACAAAGCTTGGGCGAAGTGGTCTTTAATTGATACCGCTAAGAAAATTTAATTTTCAGTCCTTAACAAGGGCTAGAAAAAAACTAATAACCTAAGAGAAACACCACTAATGCTCACACTACCCTCCCTATGGAACCTAATTATATCCACAGTTGTATTTATGCTGGCAGCCAAGTATCTACATATTTATCTTGAAGGCAAAGGCTTAGCTAAAGGCATGGCACGCGGCACTCTAGTTTTTGCGGTAGCTTACTTATTATCCTGGGGGTCAGGGGAGATGGTGGATTGGACGGAAGGAAAAATAAGCGTGTCTCAACCAACCATACAAAATCCTGATTATCTACAGCAACTGCTGAACATAGTTGATCGCCCCACCTTACCTCAGTAAGACAAAAGGACTGCAAACACTAAATTTCGTTACCGGCAATGAACCGCTAACAAAGGCTAGTCTATCGGCGGTTTTAAAGCCAGTCTTAGATCTGGATGTCCTGTTGATTAGCGTTGCTAATCCTACCTTCATAGCGTTTTGTCATGACGGAGGCTTTAGTCAACCTAAGCCAAGGTCTGCGAATCAATGGGGTCTAAAACTTTAAAGAGTAGACATCTTTCCAAAATAGTTATGATGTAACGAGTATTGATAGGGTTAAAATAGCGGTCTACCTCTAAAAACACGAATAGCCATGACACCTTACGCCCAACTGCCTACCAACACACCTGAAGAATTCCTACAGATTGTCGGCCTATCACACGAAGATTTTCTGGATCTGCACAGGAAACTGGTGACTTACCTTGATGAACAAAAAATCCTTAAGCCACTGACAAGACGTGGCCGAAAAGACTCCAAACTTAGCCTAGAAGACCGCCTGTTGCTGACACTTTATTATATTCGCCATCAGCCGACCTTGATCAATCTAGCTGCCATTTTCGGTATCAGTGAATCGTATTGTCATAAGATTTATACCCGCACGACAAGATTATTAGCCAAAGTTGAAAATCTACCTCACCCCCCCGTTTTCAAAGGCGGAGCTAAATAGTGTCATCGCCCGTGAGTACAGAAATAAAAGCCTATCGATAATAGCTCACACAATCCAATCACCTTAATAAGACTCATGCCAAATTGGAACGACTATATACAACTATCAGCCGGACTAATATCTGTCGTTAATCCCATTGGTGCTATACCGACTTTCATGGCATTAACCGCTACTCGGTCACTTGAAGACAAAAAACGTACTGCTCTCGTTTGTGCCTGTGCGGTGTTCATGGTGCTACAAATTTCATTGCTTGCAGGCGAACCGATATTGAATTTCTTTAATATTAGTCTTCCCGCCTTCCGTGTAGCAGGTGGCCTATTGATATTGTTAATGGGACTGAGGATGTTACATGCAACGCCTGACCGATCACGCCATACACCAGAAGAACAAGTAGAATCTTTTGAAAAAGAATCAGTGGCCGTAGTACCCTTAGCCATTCCATTATTAAGTGGCCCAGGCGCCATAAGCACCACTATCGTTTATGGGCATATGGGACATTCGTGGTTACATTATTTATTAATGAGTGCGGTGATTCTATCAGTCTCATTTATTGTATTGGTAGCATTGTTGGTTGCCCCAAAAATTGCCGGTTTTATGGGACAGACCGGCATCAATGTGGTGACTAGGGTGATGGGCTTACTACTTGCTGCTATTGCGGTAGAATTTATTGCTAATGGCTTGTCAGGCATTTTTCCTGTGCTGACAGGTATAGCCTAAGCTAAGCGACGCTTATCGCATTAAGGAACGAATACGACACACTTCGGCAACTATGATTTTAAAAATCCCCCCAGCCGCCCTCTACAAAGGCATAGGTAACTACACAAGTTTTATTTATCGCTCCCAAACAGGAACGACAACATTGTGGTGATGATCGGTAGGGGCGTATGCAATTCGCCCCTACGGTCGCAGGACAATGAAATATAACCCAACTCCAGTCCTCTCCTTTCCTAAATGACGCCACATTTACTTGTGTAGATACCTATGCTCTACAAAGAGGGGAGTTGGATGGTACTTGACTACATTATTTCGTGCTCATTCCTAAACTTACATCTAAACAATTTTGCAAAAAATCATAGCATCTTCATCAAACTCATAGATGGCACATAAACGATGATAACCATCAGCAATAATCACTAGCCCATTGAGTTCATCTCTCACTAACAGTAAAGGTGATAAGGCAATGTCTTTTCTTATCTTTTTAGAATCTTTCTGTACATGAGAATTACTCACGCCTAGCAACGATAACTTTGAAGCTCGAAAGATATCCTTGGCTTTAAATTGCACAATGGCAGAAGCTTTAAGAGCGACGACCAGTTGCTCCACTTTGTCGGGATTATAAATAATACTTAAATACGATACGGCGGCGGGATAATCATGGGCTTCAACGTCTGACAGCCAGTTAATTTCTTTTTTGTTAGATTTTGTCATTACTTTATTAATTATGTCGGTTATAGAACTAATTAAGAGATATCGTATAACTATTAAGATTCATCACACGATTTGGATTGCACATAGTAACTTAGTTTTTGTGCGCTATACTGACTCACATTAAAATTCATTTATAAGAAATCTACAATGAAAAATTTTAGCACAGCAACCAACGATAGCGTTTTTCTTAATAGATCATTAGAAGCGACTATTCGTATTGGCTTATTACTCATCATTAGTATCTGGTGCTTCAAGATTATAGAGCCTTTTATCAGCACTATTATGTGGGGTGCTATTATCGCCATTGCAGCGTATCCATTATATCTTCGTCTAAGGATTGCGCTAGGTGAACGCAATAATCTGACAGCCGTTTTGTTTACCCTGACCTTCCTAATTATATTAATTGCGCCCTCTGCCCTACTCACAGATACTTTAATTGAGGGCTTAAAGATGCTGGCAGAGAAAATTAAAGAAGGCTCATTATCAATCCCAGCGCCACCGGAAAATCTAAATAAAATCATCCTGATCGGCGAACCGTTAACCAAATTTTGGTTATTAGCCTCAGAAAACTTTGCCAATGCGTTACAAGAACTCACGCCCACACTTAAAATCATTGGCAGTTGGTTATTATCGGCTGCGACTAGCGCAGGTATGGCTATTTTACATTTTGTAATTGCCATTATTATCGCAGGCTTTTTGTTAGCTAACTCAAGTGGCAGTAATCGAGCTTTACGAGCCATTACCCATCGATTAACTCATGAAAAAGGCGGCGAGTTTGCTGATCTTTTAGAAAACACGGTGCGTAGTGTAGCCAACGGCATTTTAGGCATTGCCTTTCTTCAAAGTATCTTAGCGGGGCTGGCTTTTATATTGGCTGGCATTCCATTAGCAGGTCTTTGGGCTTTGCTTTGTCTCATTTTAGCTATCGCTCAAATCGGTGTCGCACCTATCGTCGTGCCTATTATCATTTATCTATTTTATACGGCTCAAACCACTACGGCTGTTGCGCTTTTAATTTTCTACATCTTGCTGGCCTTAATAGACCATATACTAAAACCTATGCTACTAGGACGAGGTGTAAAAACCCCTATGGCTATTATTTTTATGGGAGCCATAGGTGGACTGCTAAGTTACGGTGTAATCGGTCTGTTCATAGGCCCAGTCATTTTAGCACTGGGTTATGAGCTGTTTTTATTATGGCTTAATACCGAAGTCTTATCTGATGAGCCTTCAGTCTCATCAGACTAACAAAGGGACTTCTGATAGGGATTGCTAATCATTAACTTAGGAACGAGCACGACACACTTCGGCAACTATGACTTTACCCCCCCACTACCATTAAGTTAAGTAATCTGTGCCTGGAGTAAAACAGCTTCAGCTGTTTTAAAACGCAATAGCTGAAGCTATTGCACTCCAAGTTTTTACTATTTTCTCTTAACTTAATGGCGGTGCCCCCAGCCCCCCCTCTACAAAGGGGGGAGTTGGATGGTACTTGACTACATTATTTCGTGCTCATTCTTTACAACCAAATTGATTCTTGCTCCAAAGCTTTACCATAGTGCTGTGACAAATTCCCTAACTTAATTAAATCATCGTTCAAAGCATTCATGGACTCTAGTTTTTGCATGGCATTTTCAAATAGAACACGCGTTTCCTGCCAAATCTTGGTGCTTCCAAATGTTATCAATTTATTTTCCCAATTGGGCAACCAATAAAAATCTAAAAGAGTATCAGGGTGTAGAGCGTTATTTAATCTGACAAAATTAGACAAGCCCACACCATCATAATCAGGAAATAAAGTCACTACATCGATACGCTTTTGTTGTGCAAGCCATTGCAATAACAGCTCGGATAATTGCCCTGCATAGTAAGCTAAGCTACCGTTAAAGTTTTTCGGCAACCAATCAGTGCAATCAAACAAAGCCTGATTTTCTACTAAGAATAGTGGCTTGTTACTGTGCCATGCTTGGCCTAGATTAATTTGTAAGACCGCAGCACCAAAGTTTTTAGTGAGCTCTGAAACATGTAACTTGCTATTTCCATCTTCCCAGACCACCTCAGAATCCCATGCTTTCATCAACAAATAACAACAATCATGACTGGTTTTGCCCATTTTACTGTGACGTTCTGTGCCTATATTACGACTACGTGCCGGTAAATTGGCCGGTAATGATTCATTATCTAAGGGATGTAATTGACGCAGATAATGAATCACGCTTTGCCGATTAATCATCCTATAAATAATGCTACGGCCTTGTTTGAGTACTTCAATTTGCCGAGTGCTCTGCGCAAACTGCTCCAGTTCCTTTCTCTGGCTAGTCGTGAACATCGAGGCGGTTAGCGGTTGATCACTGGCTAGCAGCCGCTTTAATGCGTTTGATAAAATACTCATGTTACTTAATTTCCCTCAGAAAGAGGTTCCAGAATCTGCCAGTTAAGTCGGCTGATATAATTCTTACCCTTGGTAGTACCGATAGGTACACAATAGCGAGCGGTGATTTGGGGCTCTGGTGAGGCAAAAATGAGGGTAAAGTTAAATCTTTCGGCTATTTCAATTAAATTACGTTGATTACGCTGATCCAAAGAAGCAGCCTCATCGAGATAACAAGCGGTTTTAATGGCTTTACGTGAGTCCTGCATTTGATTAAGCATGGCTAAACCGGTAATGAGTTTGGCCATCAATACCGTACCATTGGAGGCCGCACTATCGATATCTTTAAATTCTGCCGGTATTTGATTTTCTTTAGCAATAATAAAAACCAACCAAAATAAATGCTCAACTCGCAAGCCTCCGTGTTCCTCACCTTTCTTGATCAGGATATCTTTGGCCTTATTAAGCTCCTTATCATCTAATACAGTATTGTGGTCGAATAAATCAAAAGAATTTCCAGACTCAACCTGTTCCGAAGTAGAAATCAAGGTTTGTATGGCTTGCACTAAGACGTCTTCTTCTCTGGGTTCGATTTTAAATACCTTAAGATCGGAAAGCTGGTGACGATTAATCTTATTATTAAACTCACGCATCCGCCGTTTAAACGTTTCTAAGCTGTCGCGTAAATCTCGCAAGATAGCGGCGACCTGCACCACCGCCGAACGCGCTTTACGCTCGATAGCCTCTTGTTCCTGACAAAGGTGCGCCGTATAGTTAAATAACGCATCTAATTCCTGTTCAGACGTATCTTGCGTTTGGAATTTATTGATGCCGTCTCTATGCAAGCTCGCTAGCTGTTGGTTCAACTGTTCATCAATGTGCTTTAACTTCTGGCAATCGCGGTTATAGCTTTCAATGTGATCAGCCAAGGCCGACATAGCCAGCTCTGTAGCTTCCATACAAAGCAAGTTAGGCAGTTGCTCTAAACCACTAAACAATAACTGTTGATCAAGTCGTTGCTGGCGAGCCGTGTTGATGCGTTGATGTTGGTTTTGTAGTTCTTTTTGATCAGCCTTATGTTTTTCTTGAGCTTGGGCAATGTTTTTTTTCTGCTCACCTAATACCGATACTTCTTGCTCAAGTAGGATTAATTTTTGTTTCAAGCCCTCTATTGCTAATAATCTTTCCGAGCTGCCCTCCTGTAAGGACAAGAATTCTTCATAGTTTTTTTCATCCTTAGTCAGTTCCGTAATTTGTTGCTCTAGTTTTTGTTGCTGTTGTTTTTGTTGGCTTAAGGTCTCAACGGTTTTTAATAAACTATTTAACTCAAGCAACTGACGTTCACAATCACCGATCTCAGTTTCTAATTCTTGCGCGGTTTTGATAATAAGATTCGGTTCTAGGGCAGATAAATCCAATAATAAACCGGGTAGTTCTAAACGATTAGCCGATAGTCGTTGTTCCACTATTTTGGCAAATAAGCGCAAGGCCGTTTCATCATTTAGTGCGACGATATTAGCTTGATCGATGGGTAAACTGAGAACGGATTTGGCGAGTAGCCGAGTTAAAAAATCAAAACTGTCCGTAGGTAATAGTTTTTGCAGTTGTAAATATAAGTTGTTGTTGATGCTCTGCAACTGCCGCAGTAAATCAATTTTCTCTTTACTGATTTTTGCAATCTGTCTGTTAATCGTCTCTAAAGATTGCTGTTGTTCGGCATTACCTATGCTACGCACCAACTGATCACGCTGCTCTTGCAAGTTTTGTCGCTGAGTTTGTAATTGCGCTAAATCGCTGACAAATTGAAACTGAATAATAAGCTCTTGATAATGTAACTCAACTTTTTCTTGGTCTTTTAACGTGATTTTGGCATCAGCACGATCTTCATAAATCGTTTTCTGGCGATTTTCTAAAGCTTCGGTTTCTTCAACTAAAGCCTGTAGTCGTAGGCGAAGTTGTTCGCTAGTACCGTTGTTATAGTCTTCCCAATCATTCAAAGCCTTTTCTATCAAAGGTCGCCATAGAATAATCTTGCCTCGTAACATTAATCGCGTTTGCTGATGTTCTTGCATAGCTAAAATAAGCGCTTGGTTGCGAGACACCGCGTCATACTGAGATTTATCATAATTGACATCGGCAAAAGACTTATCCCATTCACTCTTAAAATCGACATTACGATCTTGCAAATCGTTTTTAAAGATTTCTAGTAAATAGTTTTTCACTTCCTTACTATCCAATTTATCCAAGCGTAAAGTCCGAGTCAGGATACGTTGATAAGTTGCGGCCTGCGAAGTAAACTCCAACGGAAATATAGTTAAATCCGGATCATCAGCCCGTTGTTTTTGGCGATTACCATACAACAATGCGCGTAAATCGGCTTGCGGATAAATTTTGGCAGACTTGCCACATTCGAACAACCTAGCGATTAATTTGGGCTGAGCGACCAGCTTGCTATCGTCTAAGCGGTAATCATCAAGATCAAGACGACCTTGATAAGCGAAGTATTCATAATCATGACTCAAGCCTTTACCGACACACCCTATTACCGCCATACCCGATGGCAATAATACTTCCAGCAAAATATAAGCACTGTTGTCGGGAAAATAAAAACGCTTGGAATTTTCGACACTGTGCGCACCAAAATCCATGTGCTGTTTATTAAGGATCAGCAGAAACTGCAAGGCATTGATCAAACTTGTCTTTCCGGTATTATTCGGAGCGATAATCGACACCGAATCATCTAGCGGCAATTCAGCACGACTGTAGCCTGCACTGTTTAATAACACTAATTTTTGAAACCCATATTGTGCTAGGCTCACAGTCTATGCTCCTTAAGGTTTTCATTAATGTGATCGGCTCGCTCAGCTTGGGCTAGCTCTTCAAACAAATCTAGGTAGCGATAGACGGCGGGCAACAGATGATAAGCATCGTCATCAACTAGCAAAAAACCGACACGCGCGGCACTATCTAAAATCTCTCTGAGTGTTTTTGAACTATTTATTTCTTCGGCTTCAAATAGCGCAGCATACTGCTGCCAAAGCGTGTCTATTAAGCGAGTATCAAGCCGCCATTGTTGAAACTGAAATAAATGCAAACCTTGATCGGCTTGATATTCAAACAGCAACATGATCAACAAGGCAAGGCGACGAGTGAGCTTGCCCGTATAAGAGCTGGCCAACTCGGTTTTAAAATAGGCAAAACCTCGGTTATCCAGCACCAGAATAAAACCTAGTGCAGCAAACAGAGATTCATAATCATTTTGAAAGCGCTCAAGCTCTACCCAAAGTTTACTATCTTTTAAGCGATTTAAATGGGCACCAGAACTTAACAATTTAAAGAGGGGTTGTAATTGGCTTAGAGCTGTAAAATCAATAGTCATAAGGATGTAAGCGCGTGGCTGTAGTGTCTAATTGCGATGTGCTTAAGAGCAATGCGCGTTTCTTGTAAATCAGGGGTCGCTAAAATATCCGGTAAACGGATGAAGCTATGATAAAGCCTTAATAAAGTGACATCTTGATACTCACTGTAGTGATCAGCCAGCCAACGCATTAAATCGGGTAGTGGCAGGCTCTGATAAAAGTGCTGGCGTATGGCAACTTCATCAATGCGCTCTAGCTGAAATGGCGTATCCTCAGCTATCAGCTCTGGAAATTCAACGGCTTTAGACTGATAGTGGCGTACTTGTTCCATCAAGGTCAATAATTCTGGGCCTATGGCAACCGAGATGAGCCGTTCTTTACGCCAGATCGGCAAACTCTGCTGAGGAAAGGTTTTGCGCAAACCTTTTTTGCGCACGTCACCCAATAATTGTCCAATCGCAGCACTTAGATGATTATGACGACGCACTTCTTCTCTAAGTGGCATCAAGGTATTGGTACACTGCTTCAAAGCGTTGAGTCCAGCTTGTCGCAACTCTTTAACTCTGAAAGCTATTTGCCGTAACAAACGCTGATGGCTGTATAAGCCCCCTTGAATTACCAATTGTTGAGCCAGTGCATCTAATACTCTTTCAGCCTCCTCTAATAACGGATAAAAGCTTCCACCGGCACCGGTATCCATCAATTCGGTCATAGGCAATATATAACGATCATAAGCTTCCAGCACTTCTCTATATCGAGTAGACAATTGCATGCGCTCATCTCCAGCTTTAGCGCGTTCGGCAATATCTTGGATGGCATGAGTATCCTGATCTAGTTGTTGTAAAATTTGTCGCAGTTGATTATCTATACGCACCGCTCCTTGTTGCAAAGCCGCCATATCTCGATTCTGCATCGCTTGATGCAATTGATCCAGACCGACTTTAATGTCAATAATTCTAGCTTTTAAAATTTCTGATAAGCCTAACTCATGCTCATGCAACAAGCTAGCGACAAATTGACGGACGTTTTCATTAAGTTGCAAGGTATTACTGTGCGACATTTGAATCAACAATTCGGCATTAACCAACTGCTGCAAGCGCTCTAGCCATTGCTCCGCTGACTCGTGCAAATAAGTTTTTTCCATTAGCACTAGCAGCTCATCTCTTTCATAAGCGATATGATCTCGACCCAGCAACATGATACGTTCTATCACGTCCCAATGTTTTTCTAAAGCTCGAACTAAACTACGAGGATTGATCATAGGCTGTTTTAAAGTAATAAGATAAGTGCCCAGCGCTATAAAATAGAGTAGTGCCAGATGAGAAACTCGTTAATCTACCTAATTAGGTGTAAATCGACGGCTTAAGATTATCGCATTCATAATGGGTTTTCCTACTTTTAAAAGCTGCAATCTGGTATGGTGTGAGCTAATAGTTAGCTTTTCAGTGTGTCATGCCTCTTACGCACTATTTCCAACATTCTCTTATTCTATTAAAATATTATGCTTATTCAGTGGTACCCCGGTCACATGCACAAGGCCAGCAAAGAAATCAAAGAAACGCTACATCAAGTTGATTTGATGATTGAAGTGATCGATGCACGCATTCCCTTTAGCAGTCAAAACCCCATGCTTAGCCAAATACGTGGCAACAAACCTTGTATTAAAGTACTCAGTAAAAGTGATCTTGCTGACCCCGTGATTACCGACCTATGGCAAACATATTTAGAACAAGAACAAAATGTTAAAACCATAGCGGTGACGGTAGATCAGCCTGACAAGATACGTCAATTAACAGACTTATGTCACAAAATGGTTCCTAACAAGGGCTCGGGTGATAAACCGATACATACCTTGATTATGGGGATACCCAATGTCGGAAAATCAACGCTGATTAATATTTTAGCGGGCAGAATGATTGCTAAAACCGGCAATGAACCCGCTATCACCAAAATGCAGCAACGCATCGACATTGGCAACGGCATTATTTTAGTCGATACGCCAGGTTTGTTATGGCCGAATGTGGAAAATAAAAATAGTGGCTTTAGATTAGCAACCACCGGTGCTATTAAAGATACCGCTATTACCCATGACCATATTGCTTTTTTTGCCGCCGAATATATGTTAACGCATTATCCTGAAGCCCTTAAAACACGTTATGAATTAGAGCAGTTACCCGAAACAGAGCATCAATTGTTAGAAGCTATAGGGCGCAGTCGCGGTTGTTTACGTTCAGGTAACCGTATTGATATGGACAGAGTCTCTAAAATATTTTTAACCGAATTGCGTGCCGGCATGATAGGTAGACTCAGTCTTGAAACGCCGCCTATGATGGAAGAAGAGTTGATAGAAGTCGGTATTATTCGTGAGCAGAAAGCCGCTAAGAAATTAGCGCGTAAACAAAAGGTATTAGGTTCTAATTGATGGTGGATGGTGGATGGTGGATGGTGGATGGTGGATAATGATAGCGTAGACAGATTATTCAACTTACAAAATTTTGAGTTTTTTAAAGAGATACAGAAAGACAACTTATATTTATATACCATATACTTTTTCCAGTTTATTTAATAACTAACTATGCCAACCATTTTAAGAATCGGATGTTTTCGTTTCCACTTTTATTCCAATGAAGGTAATGAGCCCGCGCATATACATGTGCGCTGTGCTGATGGGGAATGTAAGTTTTGGTTAGAGCCCGTTCTTTTAGCGAGTAATCGAGGGATTTCTCCTCATGACTTGCGAGAGATAGACCGGCATGTATTTGAAAACAAGAAACTACTTTTGGATAATTATAATGAATACCACAATTTATAATTCAGAATCTGTTGCTATTAAAGCATGGGCAGAAAAAAGGGTCATTTACATTGAACTTACTGACGGTAGAATTTTTGGCTTCCCTGCTGATCGATTTATTTTGTTAAGTCAAGCAACTGATGAGCAACTCAAAGACGTACAAATTGAAGTCGGTGGCTATGCGCTAAGATGGGATGAATTGGATGAAGATTTAACGATCAATGGCATAGTCGCTGGGCGATTTCAGTTACCTTTGCCTCGGGCAGCATAAACGATTTTCTTGCCCACTCTATACAGCACTGCAAAAAATTACTATTTTATTAAACTTAATGGCAGTGACGCTATACAGGGTAAAAACATCAAAGAATAGGCTATACAGCGCTTGTTTGCCGTTGACAGCAAGTAGGATGGGTAGAGGCGATAGCCGAAACCCATCACAAAGGTAGGCACGGATTTTGGACTTTATTGTTTAAGCGAAAAACATAATGCACTGCGTTTTGGTATTAAGCATGTGTGGGCTTAGTTTTGATGGGTTTCGGCTATCGCCTCTACCCATCCTACGCGACTATTTAACTATAGAAGCTAAATTTTTAACCAATGCGTCACTATGTTGCTCTATCGGGTGAGCTTTTCCTTCTAGTCGGCCTTACTATAAAACAATAGCAGCTACTTTTTTAACTATACCGGCACTTTA
>CAIVYW010000348.1 GCA_903910205.1 uncultured Methylococcaceae bacterium
CCGTCCTTAACGTTTAACATTTCGAAAGCTATTGAAGCATCCAAACGTTTCGGTCGAGGTTACAAACCTCGACCAGCATCGTTGCCCCCAATCGACATGAAAAAAACAAACGTCAATAGACGTTTAATGATTATTTAATCACGACAAATATGGCTCGCATGAAAGTCCATGTGATCTTTAATGAAGCTGGTGATGAAAAAATAACTGTGGTCATAACCTTCTTGCATGCGGATAGTGCAATGGTCGCTAAAAGCTTTTTCTTTGATTTTGTTGGCAAAAACCTCGGTTTTTAACTGTTCTGCTAGAAAGTCATCGGCCAGTCCTTGATCAATTAACATCGGTGGAATGGACTCAGACTTTTCAACTAGCATCAAGCTATCGTATTGCTCCCAATCGGCTTGGTTTTCGCCTAAATAAAGAGAAAACGCTTTTTGTCCCCAAGGGCAGTTCATAGGATTAACAATAGGTGAGAAGGCAGAAACTGACTTGAATTTATCTCTGTTTTTCAAGGCCATGATTAAGGCACCATGTCCGCCCATGGAATGACCAGAGATCGCCAGATTAGCTTTCGATATTGAAAAGTTGCTATAGAGAATGTCTGTGATTTCATTCACCACATAATCATACATGCGGTAGTTGTCTGACCAAGGTTGTGCTGTGGCATTGAGATAAAAGCCGGCACCCGAACCAAAGTCGTAACTGTCATGTTCTCCGGGTAAATCAGTGCCTCGTGGTGAGGTGTCGGGGCAGATGACCGTAATGCCATGCTCGCTAGCCCAAGGAAACACGCCTGCTTTAGTGATGAAATTTTCTTCGGTGCAAGTTAATCCTGAAAGCCAAATCATAGCGGGTTTATGCGCTTTTGCTGCAGCACTTTCAGGGATAAAGACTGAAAAAGTCATCGGCGTTTGGGTAGCAACTGAGGCATGAGTATAGTATTCCACTCGTCCGCCAAAACATTTTGCTTTTTTTGTTAATTCAATAGTAGCCATGCTCTTTATATCCTAAAAAATGACGACAGATCGTATGCTTTTACCATCATGCATATAATCAAAGGCGGTGTTTATTTCTTCCAGTGGCATGGTGAAGGTGATCATTTCATCAATTTTAATTTCCCCTGCCATATAGCGTTCAACATAGCCGGGCAGTTCTGTTCTGCCTTTTACGCCACCAAAGGCAGAGCCTCGCCAAACGCGGCCTGTAACCAATTGAAAAGGTCTGGTTGATATTTCTTGACCAGCCCCTGCGACACCAATAATCACTGATTCACCCCAGCCTTTATGGCAGCATTCTAAAGCTTGTCTCATTAGATGGACATTGCCAATACATTCAAAGGAATAATCAACACCGCCATCGGTTAAATCAACAATGACATCCTGAATCGGCGCATCATATTTCTTAGGATTGATAAAATCGGTGGCGCCTAGCATTTTGGCCATTTCAAATTTATCTTCATTAATATCAATAACAATGATGCGTCCGGCTTTAGCCATAACCGCACCTTGTACACAAGATAGACCAATGCCGCCTAGTCCGAAGATGGCAACGCTAGAGCCAGGCTCTACTTTAGCGGTATTTAATACCGCGCCAATGCCGGTAGTAATGCCACAGCCTAAAAGACAGACTTTCTCTAAGGGCGCGGCTTTATTGATTTTAGCCAAGGCAATTTCAGGGACTACCGTATATTCGGAGAAGGTAGACGTGCCCATGTAATGAAATATCGGCGTACCATTTTTTGAAAAGCGGGTAGTACCATCAGGCATAAGACCTTTGCCTTGAGTGGCTCTGATAGCTTGGCATAAATTAGTTTTGCCAGAAAGACAGAATTTACAGACGCCACACTCAGGTGTGTAAAGTGGAATGACATGATCGCCCACTTTTAAGGTAGTGACGCCAGTACCGATTTCTTCGACGATACCACCGCCTTCATGACCCAGAATTGTAGGAAATATTCCTTCAGGGTCATCACCAGACAGCGTGAATAGATCAGTGTGGCAGACACCGGTTGCAACCATTCTGACTAAGACTTCACCGTGTTGTGGGCCTTGTAGATCAATTTCTTCAATAACTAAAGGTGAGTTTGCTTTCCATGCCACTGCGGCGCGAGTTTTCATGAATGATCCTATTAATAAGTTAAGGTGAATAAGGTAAGATATAAAAGTGCTTTATATCCAGTAAGTTAAGGCGTTGATAGGGCTGTTTTATGATTGCTGCGAATTCAAATCATAAACTGGACAATGCTATTGTACTCAATAGTTACAGTTTACCACGTTGAGGAAGGCTAAACGAAAATACAGTACATAGGATGTGCCGACGTTAGGAGGCGCATCATTCATGAACGATGCACTTCACTTTGTTCAGCACCTCCTCTATTTTGAGGTAGGCTAAAGGTAAACACAGCACCGCCTTTTTGCCGATTTTGTGCATAGATAGTACCACCATGTGCGGTAATAATGGCTTTGCAGATAGATAAGCCCAGACCTACGCCACTTTGTGCGGCATCGTGGTGTAGGTGATAAAACTTCTCAAAGAGTTTGTCTTCTAAGCCTATTGGTATGCCGGGGCCTTGATCAGCTATGGCAATGTCTATGGTAGCCTCAGAGATTTTTGCACTAATTTCTATAGGACTTTGCGCGGGCGTATAACGCAGCACATTTTCTAATAGATTGCTTAACACTTGTTCGATCATCAGGGCATCGACATAAAGCATGGGCATACTCGGTGGTAATTTAACCGTAAGCTCCCGACTTGCTAGACGCTTTTGTAAGCGCGTTAACACCTTGCCAATAATATCCTCTAACGGAGTGTCTTGTTTATTGAGTTGCACAATGCCTGCATCTAATTTAGCCATATCTAAGATATTATTAACTAAACTCGCCATGCGTAAACCTTCGTCATAAATGGCACGACACAATTCTAATTTATCTTCGGATTGTAAGGCCGTGTCTTGTTCGACTAAGGTACTCGCTGAAGCGACGATGCTGGTCAGTGGTGTACGCAAATCATGGGAAATAGAACTGAGTAGGCAATTGCGTAAGCGTTCGGCTTCCATTTCTACTTCGGCTATTCGTGCTTGCTCGGTTAAACGTACACGCGAAATCGCCTGAGCAATCTGTCCTATAAAGGTTTCTAATAATTTTTGTTGTTCGGGTAGAAACACACGGCGTAAATTGATCGGCAATAGCACTAAAACGCCTAGCACCGAGGATTTGATACCAAGTGGAAAATACACCGCCTCAGCCCCTGGCAAGGTATGTGTACCAAGACCTGCCAGTTCATTATGATCCATCACCCACTGCGCTACGCTTAGGTCAGCAGCATGCAATGATTCAGGTAGGGCAGGGCTGCTAGGGTAAATAATGCGACCATTGCTGTTAGGAAAGAGTATGACATTTTGGCTGCTAAATTCAGTGTGCAGGTGATGTACCGCAGAGCGTAGTATTTCCTCTTCGCTTTGGCCGGCGGTCATATCACGACTCATGGCATAGAGTACCGTGGCGCGGCGTTCTCGGTAAGAGGCTATCTTGGCTTGGGAGCGTACATTGGCCATTAAGTTGCTGATTAAAATACCCAAGGTTAGCATCGCCAACAAGGTCACTAGATACTGGCGGTCATAGATCCAAAAGCTGAAGTAAGGCGGTACAAAAAAGAAATCAAACAGAGCAACACCTAAAAAAGAGGCAAACAAGGAGGGGCCTTGACCGAATTGGCTGGCAATAAAGACCACATCCAATAAAAACACCCACATTAGATTAGCCAGCTCAAAGCGACCCAACATCAGATAAGCTAGCAGGGTGCTGGCAATCGTCATGCTTAAAGCGCCGACATAAGTCCAGACTTTATTTTTTTGGGCGGTCATTCTATAGCTAAGCCCTGGTAAAGAATTTTTTCGAAACAGTAGTCTTTCTGATTTATCCTTGTTTGATTTTTCAGGTCTTGAGCTACCGAGTAGATAGAGATTAATATTATGCGCATCAGTAATGAGACTATCGACTAATGAACCGAATAACAAACGCTTCCATCCACGTCGGGTGGGTTTGCCCATAACAATTTTGGTCACATTTCTTTCATTGGAGAGTTTGATAATGGCCTCACTCACATTGAGTGCGCTCATCGCAACGGTTTCAGCACCTAACTGCTCAGCAAAACGTAATATGCGCAACACGCTATCGCGTTTTTCAGCCGACAAGCGTTGCAATTCTGGCGTTTCGACATAGACCACTAGCCATTCGGCACGCAAGTTGGTAGCAAAACGCTTGCCTGCGCGCACTAGACGCTCTGCTAAGGCATTAGGGCCTATGCAAACCATAATACGCTCACTGACCTGCCATACTTCTGAGATAGCATTCGTTTCGCGATAATCTTGCATCTGTGCATCAACCCGACTAGCCGTTTGACGCAGTGCCAGTTCCCTCAGGGCGATCAGATTACCTTTACGAAAAAAATGCTTAATCGCTTCTTGGGCTTGTTGTGGTAAATAAACCTTGCCGTCTTTAAGTCGATCCAGCAGATCATCAGGTGGCAGGTCGACCAGTTCGATTTCATCTGCGCTTTCAAATACGGTATCAGGTACGGTTTCCCAAACCCGTATGCCTGAAAATTGACCAATATCATCATTAAGACTTTCTAGGTGCTGTACATTAAGAGCGGTATAGACATCAATGCCCGCATTCAATAGTTCTTCTATATCTTGCCAACGTTTGGGGTGTCGACAGCCTTCAGCATTGCTATGGGCGAGTTCGTCAACCAGAATGATAGCGGGTTTACGTTTAAGCGCGGCTTCTAAATCAAACTCTTGAAAGAGGGCTCTACGATAGTTAATGAGTTTGGGTGGTAATAATTCTAAGCCTTCTAATAAAGCGGCTGTTTCTTTGCGGCCATGTGTTTCTACTAAACCAACGATAATGTCACAGTTTTCAGCACGTCTTTCTTTGGCCGCCAGCAACATAGCATAGGTTTTACCAACACCTGCGGCTGCTCCAAAAAAGATCTTTAAGCGGCCACGATGGGCTTTAGCTTGTTCTCGGTTGACGCGGGCGAGTAATTCATCAGGATCAGGTCTGGGTATATTCATGGTGGCTCACTATGATTTATAACGGTTAATATCATCATTAGAAGAGTATGTCGTTCCCACGCTGAGCATCACTGCCCACAGTTAAGGAATCTGTGTGCTTGAAGTAAAACTGCTTTAGCTGACTCGCAAAAAATAAAATACCCCCAATAGGATGTGCTGAACGATAGCG
>CAIVYW010000349.1 GCA_903910205.1 uncultured Methylococcaceae bacterium
AAGCGAATAGATCAACTCGATTTATTTTAAGGCACCGCCACCTTTAGGTGGTACATAACACACCCGCTTTGAGCGGTTCACATTTTCAAGCCTCCGGCTTTGCCGGAGGTATATGACTGGGGCTTCATTGAGAAGAATCCCGTTATCGGCATTCGCAAGCTACAAGAAAACAATGAACGCCATCGTTATCTATCTGATGACGAAATAGGACGATTCATTGATGAAGCTAGGCAAGATCAAAACCCAGTTGCTGGAGCCCTATTTGAGTTCTTGCTCTATACCGGCGTCAGAAAACAAGAAGCACTAGATGCACGTTGGGAGCATGTTGACCTACAGAAACGAACTTGGTTTATACCGCGAAGCAAAAATGGCAAGCTTAGGCATGTGATCTTAAATCCAATGGCCATTGGGCTCTTAGAAAGACAGTCGCGACTATTGGGTAACCCGTTTGTGTTTCCGGGCAAGATCGACGGAAAGCAATTGACCAATCCCCAAAAGGCTTTCAATAGGGTGCTAACAAAAATCGGTATCACCAACTTGAGGATACACGACCTTAGGCACTCGTTTGCTTCCTTAGCCATTAACAATGGCGCATCATTATATGAAGTTCAGCATCTACTTGGTCATAGTCAAGCAAAAACCACTAGCCGCTATGCTCATCTAGGTGACGATACCTTGAGAAAGGTCTCAGATAACATCTCTAATATGATTTCAAACACGATTGCATGAAGTTAGATGGCCTAAGCTCATTATGAGCTTAGGTTGTTTTTTTTAGCTATGAGAAGATAATTCCACTATTTAAAAAGATTTTGTATCTTCTTTATCTAAACGATCGAGTATTTCTAATGCTTTATTGACATCACCTTGTTCAGCCAAAGATCGAAAACGAACTTCTGTATCCCAAGCAGCTAAAGCTTGTGCACTCATTTCTTCAACTAATTTGTTAACACTCTGGCCACGACTGCGTGCATAAGACTTAAGTCGTTGGGCAGTATTATCTGGTAATCTTATAGTTAATGTACTCATCTTATCGTCTCCAAATAATCAGCAGGACTTTGTACAGTGATAGAGCTTAATAATTCACCACGATTTATATCACGAATGTTGTGAGTGATAATGACATCTGCACCACCCGCAATCGCTAATTCAATGAGATGGTTATCTGCTTCATCTGGTAAATTGGGTCGCCATCCATAATAGACAGTCACCCAGTTTCCCACTTTTATGAGCGCGGACAGCATTAGCTTCCGTTCAGCGTCAGTAGTTGAATCCGTCCATATATCACGCCCCAATAAATCTTCATATTCAAACCATAAAGCGTTTCCAAAAATAGGCTTTATTTTTCCCGTAAGTGCTAAACGTAAAATTTCACGGGATGCGCCGCCATTTGACCTAAGTCCTGCGACAAAAACATTGGTATCAATCACAACTATATTCATATTTGATAGCATATAAGCTATCAAGTAATGTTGCAATTATTTATATGAGGATTTTTCTTCGATAGTCGACATTTACTCAAAAAGTCATTTAAACTTCAGTCCCTTACTTTCTCAAGAGCCAATAACACGTCATTGATAGGGATGACTATTGCTTCCTCTGTTAGGTGGTTAGGCCAAAGCATATCAAGGTTATCTTTTAGTGTTTCTGTAAGCTTTTGGGTAAAACCAAGATCCTCAATTCTCTTAACCACCTGGACATCAGTTGTATTGGACTCAAGGTTGTAGCCATCATACTTCCATGTTCCGGTGCATCGAAGCTCTCCTTCCTCTAAGTGATAATCAATTAGCGTGCCTATGGGGAGCGGTTCACCCCATTGCTCATAAATTCCATATCCTTGCTTTTCCCAGTTGGTGCCGATATTGTTTTTCATAAGTTCATCCGCATCGGCAGATGCTTGGTCGTTCTTATAGATAACACAAAAATATGTCCTATCTCGGAGCGCATTCAGTTCGAGGCCAGAGTCAGGACGGTTGTTTCTAGTCGCGTGAAACAGACACTTGGCTTTATCAAGCATTTCAGGAGTAACTTGTTCCGCATTGCTCCACTCATTATCAAATCATTCCTGAGCTTCATCGATAAGCTTAGGATTTTTAGAGACAATAGATGCTTCAAGCCATTTGGCGGCTTCATCCTCTAGTCCGATACCATTGGTTGATAAATTTGCGGAGCCTACTATCAATGTATCTTCGCTAATATAGACTTTGGCATGAAGGGTGGAGTGATTCATAACTGTCATCCCAGGGAGAGCCATCAGAGTTTCCACCTCATATGGATTTGTTGCCCCTGAACTGAGGTTGCACAGGATTTTTGTATTGCCCGCAACTCTATCAGACAAGCCTGCGCCAACGATGCAACCGCCATGCTTTTTGTTTTTCCTGATCGTACAAAATTATCTATTACATCGCTATTCTTCTGTCCGGTTATGAACATTATTATTTCCTTTTGCGTAAATGGTGTTGATCATAACTTAAATTTTTAATTAAACTCAAAACTTAATACGAGCTTAACCTTTAAAATGTTCGTGAGTTGTTTGGCTATAAAAAGAATGCAGGTTAGTATCTATTGTTACAGCCATTGTCGATCAATCGAGACTGAATTAACTGCAAGCAATGCCAAGCCTTAAATGACGACTTTCCTCTTCGATAGCCGAAATCTAGCCAAAAACTCATTAGCTCTGAAGGAAAAATAAATATATTAACTGATAGGGTTTGCGCAGGTTCTGCTTTAGCTGAATAACAAAAATGCAGCGAAGACCGGAGCTTCCCCGGAGAGTAGGCAAAAAAAAGCCCTTACATTGCTGTAAGGGCTTGATTTATTTGGCTCCCCCGGACGGGCTCGAACCGCCGACCTAGTGATTAACAGTCACCCGCTCTACCAACTGAGCT
>CAIVYW010000350.1 GCA_903910205.1 uncultured Methylococcaceae bacterium
GGCTTTAGCCACGAATGCGTGGCTAAAGCCACTCCCACTGCATACTCAATTCCACTAACTTGATGACATTGTGTTGCACGCCATTGATTTTAACCAAGCCAGCTTGCTTAGGTAAGACGCAATAATAACCCCCCCAATTTTATAGGGGGTATTTTATTTTTTGCGAGTTACCTTACTGATAACCTTGTGGATTTTTAGTTTGCCAATTCCAGGTATCATTAACCATATCATCTAAATCTTTTTCTACCTGCCAGTTGAGTTCTGCTAAGGCTAAAGCGGGATTTGCAAAACATTCGGCAAGATCGCCGGTTCTACGTGGAGACATTTGATAGGGTATGATTTTACCCGTGATGCGTTGAAAAGCATCAATGATCTCTAACACACTGTAGCCTCTGCCAGCACCTAGGTTATAGGCTTTGCAAGCACCCTCTGCAAAATGTTCAGCGTTAAGTGCGGCTATGGCTTTAATATGGCCCTGAACGAGATCAACGACATGAATATAATCTCTAATACCGGTACCGTCACGAGTCGGGTAATCATCACCAAACACCGATAATTGAGCTAGTTTACCTATAGCAACCTGCGCAACATAAGGCATTAAATTATTGGGAATGCCGTTGGGATCTTCGCCGATCATGCCACTGTCATGTGCGCCTATTGGATTAAAGTAGCGTAATAAGGCGATTTTCCAAGGCTTTTCTACTTTATTAAGCCTGTCGCTAGCCGATAAGTCTCGCAAGATATCTTCAATCATCGCCTTAGAGCGACCATAAGGATTAATGGCGCCTAAAGGAAAATGCTCCGAGTATTGTGGACTAGCAGATTCACCATAAACCGTCGCTGATGAACTAAAAACCAGTTGCTTGACGTTGGCGGCACTCATGACTTCAGTGAGCACCAAGGTACCGTAAACATTATTGTGATAATACAACTGGGGCAGGGCGCAAGACTCACCGACGGCTTTTAAACCAGCGAAATGTATGACAGTATCCGGTGCTTCTTTGGCAAAAATATCGGTAAGCGCTTGCTTGTCTCGTATGTCCGCTTGATAAAAGCTCAATGCTTTGCCGGCAAGCTGCTGAACGCGAGCTAAAGACTCTAGCTTACTATTGACTAAGTTATCAACGACAACGACCTTAAAGCCTGCTTGCAATAATTCAAGACACGCATGGCTGCCAATATAGCCGGCGCCCCCCGTTACTAACACAGTCTGATGATTCATAAGATAGTCCTTAGGACGCTAGTTTAAGTTTTATTAAATGCACACGTCGATTATCAGCGCGTATCACTTCAAAGCGTAGCTTATCAATGACTAAGCTTTCGCCTTTTTTAGGCATGTGTTCGAGTTGATTGACTAAAAAACCGCCAATGGTGTCGTATTCATCAGTCGCTAATTGCGTAGCAAAATAAGTGTCGAATTCATCAATAGGCATTAAGGCCTTAATAATAAATTCATTGGTATTACGCTGAAACACATAACCTTCATCGTCATGGTCATCGTGTTCATCTTCGATTTCACCAACAATTTCTTCTAACACATCTTCAATGGTGACTAGGCCAGCCGCTTGTCCATATTCATCAACGACAATCGCCATGTGATTGCCATTGGTGCGTAATTCTTGTAGCAACACATTTAAGCGCTTACTTTCTGGAACCACACTAACGGGGCGCATCAGATCTTTAACCGTCATGGTTTTATGTTGTAAAACATGCGCCAGTAAATCTTTGGCAAGCAATACCCCGACCACTTTACTGCGATCGCCGTCGATGACCGGATAACGGGAATGACAAAATTCAATCACCAAAGGAAATATAGACTCTAATTCGGCTTCTTGTGGCAATACCACCATTTGTACGCGAGGAATCATAATATCTCGTACGCGCATTTGTGAGACTTGTAACACGCCTTCAATCATGGCTAAGGCGTCAGTGTCTAGCAGTTTATTTTCGCGAGCTTCTCGTAAAACACCTAGAAGATCATCCAAATCATGTGGCTCCCCAGAAAATAGTTGGCTAATTTTTTCTACCCAGCGTTTTCTAGGGGCGTTTCTACTCGGAGGTTGATCATCGCTCATGCGTTATTATCCTGTTCATAAGGGTTGGCTATCGTTAAAGTGTTTAAAATGGCTATTTCTTTGCTTTCCATGAATTCGGCGTCGTCGTCTTCAATATGATCATAACCCAATAAATGCAAGACGCCATGAATAATAATGTGCGCCCAATGATCCGCTAAGACTTTTTGTTGCGCCAAGGCTTCTTTTTCTAAAACTGGCGCACAGATTACTAAATCACCCAGTAAATCCAATTCAATACCGTCAGGTAGCTCAACCGGAAAGCTTAATATATTGGTAGGGCCTGATTTATGGCGATATTGCTGATTGAGTTCTGCACTTTCTTGCTCATCAACGATGCGAATCACGATTTCAGTGTCTGGCGCATAATCGTGCAGTGCTGCATCAACCCAGCGTTGTATCTGTTGTTCATCAGGTAAATTATTAGCCTGATAAATAGTTTGTATGTCAATAAAGTTCATGATTTATTAAGATGCTGCTTATGGTTTTTATGGACATGGACTCTATATGCAATCGCCGTCCAATCTTCGCTAAGTCTCTGTAGCGCTGAGCACAAAAAGCTAATAACCTGCCGTTATGAGCAGGTTGTAAAATAAGCTTTTGTGAAATCATGGGTACTGATTAGTTTTCAATACTTATCTTGGCAATGCTAGCGTCGACCATACGGCCACGTAAGGAATTAGGTAGTGATTCGTTAATATAGACATCAACAAATTGACCCGCTAAGCGAGGATGGCCAATAAAGTTAACGACTCGGTTATTTTCTGTTCTGCCCTGCATTTGCAAAGGATTCTTTTTAGATTGACCTTCAACTAAGACCGTTTGTACGGTATCTATCATACTTTCTGAAATAGCGGTTGCCATGTCATTAATGCGCTGTTGAAAGCGCTCTAAGCGCAGTTTTTTAACTTCAGCAGGAACATTGTCTGGCAAGTCAGCAGCGGGGGTTCCAGGTCTTGCACTATAAACAAAGCTAAACGATAAATCGAAACCCATTTCTGTTGCAAAGGCTAAGGTTTCTTCAAATTCCTCGTCGGTTTCACCTGGAAAGCCAATGATGAAATCTGAAGACAAGCAAATGTTGGGACGTACTAAACGTAATTTACGAATAATTTCGCGGTAATCCTCGCGAGTATGTCCGCGCTTCATCATTTTTAAAATATGATCGCTACCGCTTTGTACGGGCAAATGCAAATGATCAACCAACTGAGGAATTTCAGCAAACGCTTCAATTAAACTATCTGTAAATTCCATGGGATGAGAGGTAGTAAAGCGCAATCTGTCGATGCCTTCAATCGCTGCGACATAATGCAATAATAAAGAAAAGTCAGCAATGTCGCCATCGTCCATTAGGCCACGATAAGCATTAACATTTTGTCCTAATAAATTGATTTCGCGCACGCCTTGCTTGGCTAAGATCGTGATTTCGGCAACCACATCATTGAGCGGACGGCTAATTTCTTCACCTCGCGTATAAGGCACTACGCAGAAAGTACAGTATTTGCTACAGCCTTCCATGATCGAAACAAAGGCTTTAGGGCCTTCGGCACGGGGCTCTGGCAAGGAATCAAACTTCTCGATTTCAGGAAACGAGACATCAATAACAGGTTTGTGTTGATTGCGAACCTGATCTAACAACTGTGGCAAACGATGCAAGGTTTGCGGGCCAAAGACCATATCTACAAACGGTGCGCGTTTTTGAATAGCAGCACCCTCTTGACTGGCTACACAACCGCCTACGCCGATAATAACATCGGGGCGTTTATCTTTAATTTTTCGCCATTTGCCAAGTGCAGAGAATACTTTTTCTTGGGCTTTTTCGCGTATGGAGCAGGTGTTAAGTAATAAAACATCGGCTAATTTTGGATCATCGATTAATTCAAAACCATGCGAAGCTTGAAGTACATCACGCATTTTGTCAGAGTCGTATTCATTCATCTGACAGCCATTGGTTTGAATATAAAGTTTTTGTGCCATAACTTATCTGGGGTACTCGTTTTAATTAACTAATTGATTTAAGTTGACTGAAGATTATGCAGACATGCTGTAAAACACAACAGAGAGGTCTTAAATAACAGTGTCACTTAATTTATGGCGGCCATTATAACCTGAACAATGAATAAACCAGCAATATGCTTATGTTTTACAGCAATTCAGAGCATTCTAGCACCACCTACAAATCAATCAGTTACTGAGCATTAAAATTTAATTTTTCCAGTTGTTTTAAACGATAATGAACGATTTTTTTATCAACTTCACCTTTAAAGTCATACTCCCAATGAAAAAACATTCAAACCTAAACTGGATCTTCGCGCCCAACGGCGAGTAAGAAAAGCTAAACTAAACAACGAACCGTAGCAGCTAAGCAAGAGACTATCGCCAGCCAACAACAAAGGAAAAAGCAACTTGTGCATGAAATGCACTGCACCATTTGCCAGCATTTTCCTGAGCTGTTTAACTGGATGCGTGAAGTGGATGATTGCCGTAAAAAAGCCTCGACTTATGAGTTGGCCGCTCACCTGACCGCGTGCCTGGCGATGTTCCTGTTCAAATCGGGTTCCCGTAATCAATACAACCAGTACCGTGAGGATATACAGTTCAAGCAGAATTACCGACGACTGTTTGGTTTTGCCATGCCCCATGGTGATTCCGTGCAGAATGTCATGGATTTATTAGATATTTTTCAAATCGAACAACTGAAACAAAAGATGATTCAGGTTTTGATTCAACGCAAGACCTTCCATAGCAGTCGTTATCGTGGGCATTGGTTTCGAGTTGCGGTCGATGCGAGTGGGATATGTGGTTAATTGTATTGATATTGGTCAGCTTAAAGCTTACGAAGCCGGCTTAATAGAAGCTAAAGAAAAAGCCGAGCGCTTTTCAACATTGAAATCACAATTTATAGCCAGCATGTCGCACGAGATTCGTACCCCTATGGCGGCTATTATTGGCTTTTCTGAGCTCGCCTTGTATCACGACATGCCCGATGAGATCCGAGTGTATTTACAAGATATTAATACCGCTTCCACTAGCCTATTGGGTATCTTGCAAGATATCCTAGATTTTACAAAGCTAGAAGCCGGTCGTATTGTCATCGAAGCAATACCTTTTAATATTCTGGATTTACTTAGCACGGTTAGCACCTTGTTTTATGGCTTTGCACAACAAAAAGGCTTAGATTTTGCTATAGAGCGTGATGGCTCTATCCCTCTTGAATTA
>CAIVYW010000351.1 GCA_903910205.1 uncultured Methylococcaceae bacterium
CGTAGAGATCTGTGATGTCATTAAGTCCGTAAGTGCCAGGACGTTTCACTACGTGCTCTTAAGAGTCGCGACAGCAAACCGCCAGACACAGCCAATATCGAAAACAATGGAACAAAACAGCTTCGCGAGGAATGATGGGCGAGTGGCTGTTTTGTAGTTTGTAGCTTAGATATGGTAAAGCGGAACCGAGGGTTTACGGGGTTCTTTTAGTTGTGTAGAGCCTATGCCTATTCAGCCAGCGCTCATCCTTATAGAGAGCATTACTGCCACCCCATCAACCAACAAGTAGAATCCTTAAGCACCTGCCAATTTAGCTCGTAAATATGCTTGTTAATCACAGCTTCCAACTCGCAAGCAATAATAGCTTCATTTTCTGCACGAATCAGTTTTGTAACGATAAAGTGACGTTCTTTTTTCTTGGGTTGAACCGCCGTCCATTTAGAGTGCAGTAGTTTATTGGGATTTATTTGATTCATGGCTATTCTTCTTTGGGCTGAGTTTTAAAGGTAAGCACTAAACGATAGCGTGCAAAAATACCGTAGCAAAATTCCATGACTGACAATAATAAAGGAATGCTTTCTATTATTGGAACAATACGCCGGTAATAAGGTAGTTGTTTCCAGAGCTGTACAAAACCCAACACACCGGATTGTAGTTGTTGATTCTCGTCGATTACATACAGGCGTTTCATGGCCTGTTGGTAGCTTAAGCCTGCTGTCGCCAACGCAACCTTGTCTTGGGTAATATCTACCCACTTAACATTACCCGCTTTATCAAGTTTTTTCATCGCATTGATCTCAATAGTACAGATTGGACATTCACCATCATGAAAACAAGTGACTTTAGGTTTCGATACTGTCATTTAAAAATCCGAAGTGTTAACCCATTGCCACCAAAGTCCCAATGAGTTTTAGTCTGAGTTATACAGTCTGCCTTGAAAATCTGAGTTGACAAGATTTTTTATCCTATAAAGTGCGGTGTTTTAGTTATTGAGTGCTTAAGCGAGATAGCCTGCTTATTGCTCCAAACTATAGATCTGGCTATGATGCTCAATACATTAGTATTTCATGGAAGGTTTATTCTCCCATTTGCCTAATGTGATTTTTACTCATTGGGAATAAGTAATGCAGATTATGGTTGATGCCGATGCCTGTCCAAAAGCAATAAAAGACATTTTGTTTAGGGTGGCAGAGCGTTTAAGAATAACGACAATTCTAGTTGCCAATCACACCCTACAAATACCACCATCACGCTACGTCCAGTTTTTTCAGGTAAAATCTGGCTTTGATGTGGCTGACAATGAGATTGTCAAAAGACTAATGCTTGGAGATTTAGTCATTACCGGCGATATTCCCTTAGCCTATGAAATTCTCTGTGGTGGTGGTCACGCTATCAATCCACGCGGTGAAATTTATACCCATGACAACATCAAGGAGCGTTTGAATATGCGCGACTTTATGGATACCTTGCGCTCTAGCGGCATTGATACTGGAGGTCCCGCCGCATTAAGTTCACGCGACATACAAGCCTTTGCCAATCAGCTGGATAAATTCTTGGTAAAACACGCGGGGGTGTCAAAAAGTCCGTAAGTCGTAAGGCAGTTTCTTCCATGCGGTAAAGCAGAATCTAGGATTTACGTGGCTTCTGTTTCCTCGATGCCACTGCGTGTTATCGAGGCTACTTGCTTACTCGCGCAACGAAATTCTTAATCTGACATCAACTATTGCTGTTGGGTCTATGGATTTATGTGCGTAAGCTGTAGCGGTATTATCGCCGGCTTTAAGTTGCGCCACCTCGGCGACTAGTGATTTTCCGGCATCCATCAATCGCGCCAAGACCGGATTACGGAATTTTGGAAGATAGCCCAACTTTTGTGCCGTCACGGTTAATATAACAATTGCCAGTTCATCATGGACATTGTCGGGTTCGCGGCGCAGCAATAAGGCATCGGTAAGTTGCAGCGGTGTGGACAGGTTTTTAATGTCGTAATAACGCAATCCGGCAATATGGGTTTCCAGCAAAAAAATGTCTTGGGCAAACGGCAACGCAATGGCGGTTTTTTGCAAGGTTTGCAGCATAAGTTGCTGCATGATGGCCGTCATTGGCAATTGGTCAGTCATAGTAATCCTTAGCTTACTTGGGCGACGATTTTGGCATGGCGACTAACCAACTGCGCCCAGTGTTCGGTTTCTGCGGTAATCGCCACGTCTAAGGTGGCTTTACGGGCGGACAGCCATTCGGGATCGTGCAATTGTTCCGACCAGCAAAAAGGCATTTCAGTTTTTAAAATAATCAACCGTTCGCTGTGACTGGCGATTAACGCATTAAGCCTAGAAATAGTTTCCGCGTGCTTGTCGGCCTGATGTGGGCATTGGGAAACTGCTGTTTCAACTATATGCTGCAAAGCCTCCAGCAAGTCTGCATCAATAT
Organism: uncultured Methylococcaceae bacterium; assembly: GCA_903910205.1. Taxonomy (GTDB): domain Bacteria; phylum Pseudomonadota; class Gammaproteobacteria; order Methylococcales; family Methylomonadaceae; genus Methylobacter_C. The sequence goes on from CAIVYW010000351.1 coordinate 2,431, forward strand.
TGCCATAAGCATCTTGGACAGTTTGCCAGTAATGATCGAACAACTCCCAATGTTGAGGACTGACATCAGGATGTAGCAAACGCACCAAGCGGCGATAAGCCTTTTTCGCGCGTTGCTGGGTACTGCTGTCAATCACAACCAGTTCCGAAAAAAAGGCCTTTCCAGCCGCCAACGCCTGTGCTTGAGCGCTGATTTGTGTTTGCCAAACCAATAAATCCCGCTTTACCTGTGCTTCAATGTTGCTCAAAATTTGTTGTGTCAGCATTTCACCGCGATTCAACAATGCTACCGCCTGCTCAATCCGTCGCCGTAAGGCTCGGCATTCTACCTGTAAATTTAACAAATGATATTCAAGTTCACCAAGACGGGTTTGATACAAAGCCAACAAATAAGGCTTTTCCTTTTGCTGCATTTGCTCCAGATTATCCAAAATGGCTGCAAGTTGCAAAGACAGTGCATCGATTTCACAGATAAGAAGACTATCTTCGCGGTCGGTCATCATGATTGGGTTTTCCTGTCATTATTCATTTTTCTGCCTAACGCAAACTTTTTGTATAACGGTAAATATTAAACGTTTGGGGCGGGGTTGCAAACCCCGCCCCGCGTTGTGCCGTAATAAAATCATTGTATTTTTGTACCGCCCAGCAAAAGATTAAAAGCGTGCAGAAAATCATCAAACACGGGTGTATCTTCCCAATCAAGCAACATGTCTACATTATTAGCCCCTGGATATGAATTGCTGCCACTGGTGCTTATTTTTTTGATACCGTAATCAATCGCCAATTCCCATTGGGTACCATCAAGGATTCTTTGATCTTCGTAAGACCGTAAGATGGGTAGAGGCGATAGCCGAAACCCATCGTAAATGGAAGCATAGTCTTTGTGATGATGTTGATTTGATTGAAAGGGATAAGGCACTTCGTTTTGGCATTATCTTTGTCTGTGCTTGGTTTTGATGGGTTTCGGCTATCGCCTCTACCCATCTTACGGGTTATCGCCAGTCAGCAAGGGGGCATCTTTGCTGTTTGGCCAGAGCCAAAGCAAAACAATCGTAACGGCTAGGCTGTTTATATTTGTTAACCAATACTTCCACTTCAGTCATGGATTCTGGTGTTAATTCACCTAACTGCAATCCATATTCCAATAGATAACTGTGATCTGTTTCCAACTCATCAACAAAGAGCATATCTGGGACTAGCAATTGAAATGGTAACTTAAACAGTTCAATGATCAACTCGCCGTCTTCTAAATCGATCAGGATGTTTGCATCGCTAATGAGTAATGGGCTCAAGACTTTCTAATGTCCGCTGTTGATGAAACTTAAGCACCGGCAAGCCTAATAATTCAGCGGCTTTGGCTTCGGTAAAATACTCTTCTGCCAAGGCCCGATAAACTAATTGCTTAAATAAAATAGTGTGCTCTGCTGGGTACAGTTCTTTAGGTTCTTGGGTTCGCCAGCCCTTTAAACTAAACATTTTATAAATACTTTGAAAAATTGCAGGCGTAATAATTTCTGCATTTAAAGCGCGAAATAAAACGCCCTGCATGCTTAAACCGAATTCATGCTTGAGTAAGTAAAGCTCATTTATTTCAAGCCGATGGCTGTGTTGACCTAAATGTTCAATAAGCGTTTGTTTCGGCAATAAAAAAGCCCCTGCAAAGCGATTACAAAGTTTCTCCTCATCATCTAACAGAGCTTGAGCTAAACGACCTTTTAACAGTAAATGACCTAATTCATGAGCTAAGGTAAAGCGTTGGCGGTCGCCCGTCCAGTTAGCTCCAACTACGATTAAAGGCATGGCGTTAATCGTGCCTGCCAAGCCATCAAATTTATCACTTCCGACCGTGCTGCTAATGACCATGATGCCCTGAGATTCCAAGCTATCAATAAGGTCTGGAATGCAATTTAATCCCAACTTCCAAGCGCTACGTACCGTTTCAGCCAAGACTTCTATTTGTTCAGCCGCGCTGATAAGTTCAGGTAAACCATCGGGTAAAGCAAAGGCTGGAATAGGGGGGTGGGGATATAAGTTTAACAACTCATGCCAGCGTTCGGCTTGATCAAAAATATCCGCCTGAATTTTAGCTAGGCTTTTTTGTGATAAGGTGCTTTTTTTACGGTATTCGATGCCTTCAATAGTTAAGGATTGCGGGCGAAAAAAATACTCGGTGCGCACGCCTAATATTTTGGCTAATTTAATTAATTGCGCGGAGGATGGTTTTTGCAGTTCTTTTTCAAACTTGCTAACCGTGGTATGGCTTAATTGCGCTTGCTCGGCTACTGCCCGCAAGGCTAAGCCAGCGCCCTTACGTGCTCGTTGTAGACGTTCGCCAATCATAAAAGCTCTTCCAAGTTTACAAAGTTTAAAAAAAGATGAGTTAATGTAAACCTTTTTTGATCATTTATCCAGCTTTTAGGCTTTCGTTATTAACACCTAAGACGGATTTTTCATCAGACAATCCGCCACAAACAAAACGTTGAAACTTTCCTACAGCTGCTGCTAGCAGCATACGTCACAATAAGAATTTACCGGCATTAACACCAATGCTTATAGCGAAGGCGATACTCGTTAGTGCATTAGCGTCTAAAGATATAGCGCCTGCTGAGTTTACTGCTCTAAGCTAGGTTTTATCTAAAAATTTAGCCCGATTGTATGTCAATAAAAACCGCTTGTGCGCTAATTATCACGCTAGTTGGGGCACAAAAATGGCATGTCAGTTAATGATCGCTCTCATTAGGCGACAAAAATTTTGCCTTAACTATCTAAATACAATAGTAAGGCAACAAGAGTGTTTGGTGGGGTATCTAGCGCCCCTGTAAGTCCACAAAAAGATCTGCTGGGGTATTTAACGTAAAGCTAAGCAGCCCATTTTTTTAATGTGCCGCAACAAAAAATAATGCCGGGGTAATCTGGCTTAAAGTTAGTCTACATAAATTTTCGCTACCAATTCAAGTCGCCACTCACCCCCTACTTTTGTCAAAAAGAGCAGCTAAATAATGACGATTGCGCGGCCTTGATAGTAACGGCGGTGGAGTTTGGACTGATCCAATTAGTATGATATTCTTTTAAGTTAAGTACTGTAATACATAGAAAAGTATGACAATATATAACCGATGAAATTATCGGAATATGCAAAGAAGATTGGTGTTACTTATAAAACAGCAACTTACTCAAGGGTATCGTCCTCTGAAAATAGACCAAACTTACTATCTCAATCTAAAAGGGTTCAGGATTTTTGTGCAGCTAAAGGGTGGGTAGTTTCAGAAGTAATTGAAGAGTGTGCCAGTGGACTTAATGATGAGCGAC
>CAIVYW010000352.1 GCA_903910205.1 uncultured Methylococcaceae bacterium
CTGCGTTTCATCAAGGCGACTGGCTCTGACAGTCATCAAATAACCAGTCATTGAAACTAAATGTGACAGACATAAAAAAAGCCTAGGTGATAACACCTAGGCTGTTATATATTCTTTGGAGCTAGTGAGGGGATTCGAACTCCTGACCGGCTGATTACAAATCAGCTGCTCTACCAACTGAGCTACACCAGCGAAGAAGCGCTCATTATACACAATTTTTTTTCTTTGCAAAGCCCTTATTTTATTTTTTTTGCTTTGCTACGAACTTATTCTTACTGGGGGCTTTTTCATGGCGCTTATTATCAAAGCCTGTGTACTTGGTTTTAAAGGTTTGCGTCTTAGCGGGTGCCTCTAGCGTGCCCTTAGGTTGATAAGAAGGAATTAAATGCTGCTTACCATTACCTATAAGATCATTACGACCCATATCATTTAAGGCATCACGTAACATAGGCCAATTTTTAGGGTCGTGATAACGTAAAAAGGCTTTATGTAAGCGCCGCTGTTTAAAGCTTTTAGGTATCGCCATATCTTCAGCCTTACGACTGACTTTACGCAAGGTATCTTTACCCGAGTGGTACATGGCCGTAGCAATGGACATCGGTGATGGCAAGAAAGCTTGCACCTGATCGGCTCTAAAACCATTACGTTTTAGCCATAAGGCCAAATTAAGCATATCGAGATCAGTCGTGCCTGGGTGAGCGGCGATAAAATACGGGATTAAATATTGCTCCTTACCCGCTTCTTTGGAATATTTATCAAACATCTCCTTAAAGCGATCATAAGTGCCCATACCCGGCTTCATCATTTTTGATAATACGCCCTGCTCGGTATGTTCTGGAGCAATTTTAAGATAACCACCGACATGATGCGTGACTAGCTCTTTAACATACTCAGGCGATTCTACCGCTAAATCGTAACGCAGACCTGAGGCGATAAAGATCTTTTTAATACCCGGTAAAGCCCTAGCTCTGCGATACAACTTTATCAGCGGGGTATGATCGGTATTTAAATTAGGGCAAATACCGGGATAAACGCAAGAAGGTAAGCGACAAGAGGCTTCTATCTTAGGGTCTTTACAGGCCAAGCGATACATATTAGCGGTAGGGCCACCTAAATCAGAGATATGACCGGTAAAGCTAGGTGAGGTATCTCGTATGGCTTCAATTTCTTTAATAATAGAATCTTCTGAACGACTTTGAATAATGCGACCTTCATGTTCAGTGATTGAACAAAAAGTACAACCCCCAAAACACCCGCGCATGATATTCACAGAATGTTGGATCATTTCAAAAGCTGGCACATTGGCATCGCCATATTCTTTATGCGGTATACGCGAATAAGGCAGATCAAACACGCCATCCATTTCTTTAGTAGACAGCGGAATAGGCGGTGGATTAATCCAGATTTGACGTGTGCCGTGTAGCTGAATCAATGCTCTGGCATTACCGGGATTGGTCTCACCGTGCATTACACGAGAAGCATGGGCATATAAAATGGCATCGTCTTTAACGGCTTCATAAGCAGGCAAACGAATAACGGTTTGCGCACGCTGAGTCTTACGCAGTAATAATCTATCAAAATGAATGACTTTTTCATCGCTATCAGTAGACTCTGGTTTTTTATCGCAAGCGGGTTGCTCTTGATAAGGATCAACAACCACCATAGCAGCGCCCGGCTTATCAATATCGGTAGAATCTTTAACTAACCAGCCTACGGGAATTTGTTTAACAAAATGTACGGTGCCGCGTATGCCTTTTAAATCGGCAATGCTTTCGCCATTAGCCAAGCGATGTGCGATTTCAACGACTTGTCGTTCGGCATTACCATAGACCAATAAATCAGCTTTAGCATCGAGTAGTACTGACTTACGCACTTTATCTGACCAATAATCATAATGGGCAATACGTCGTAAGCTGGCTTCTATGCCGCCTATAATAATAGGTACTTCTTTAAAAGCTTCACGGCAGCGATGTGAATACACATTCACGGCACGATCTGGACGCTTACCGGCCACGCCATTTGCGGTATAAGCATCATTAGAGCGAATTTTTTTATCAGAGGTATAGCGATTAACCATGGAATCCATGTTGCCACCTGTTACCCCAAAGAATAAATTAGGTCTGCCCAACTTGGTAAAATCTTCAGCACTAGTCCAATCTGGCTGAGAAATAATCCCTACCCTAAAGCCTTGCGCCTCTAATAAACGACCAATCAGCGCCATGCCAAAACTAGGATGATCAATATAGGCATCACCGGTCACTAAAATCACATCGCAACTATCCCAGCCCAGCTCATCCATTTCTGCCCGACTCATGGGCAACATAGGTGCTACACCAAAGCGTTGCGCCCAGTATTTGCGATAACTAAAAAGGTTGGGGGCATCGGGCATTGCTGAGGTATTCATGGCTTTATCACTAATTTAAAGGTGCTGCTGTTATGTTTTTTAAGTTCTTTTAAGAAATAAGGGAAATCAATTTGGTACTGTTGTTCAAGTGCTAAGGCGTAATCTCTTAAGCCCTGTAGATTATGACGCGGAGCGTAATTATTAAACGCTAAAGCAATAATATTGCCTCGATCACGAACGGGTAAAAATAGTGTCTGCCAATTAAAGCTCTCACCTATCCATTGTGAAACTTGCATAAATTGGGGGTTATGCGTACCTCCCCAAAGATTAATCACCAGTATGCCATCTTTTTTTAACAAGGCTTTACAGGCATCAAAAAAGGCCGCATTACAGATAGAACTCGCCATACCTTCATGATCAAAAGCATCAATAAATAATAAGCTATAGTAATCTGGATACAGGCTCGCACGTTGGCGTATGTACCGCCCCCCATCATCAATGATCACTTTTAAGCGAGCATCTAAGGGTAAGCCAAAATAACTGCGCGCCACCTTAACCACACTTTTTCTATACTCTACGGCCTTTAAGCGGCAATCTGGATTGTGTTCTAGCAAGTGCTTAGTTAATGAACCGCCCCCTAAACCGACAATCAAGGCATCATCTGTCAGGGCCGGTTTAAATAACATCCAAGCAGTCATAGATTTTACATACTCTAACTCTAGCAGATGAGGATCGGTTAGACGCATACTGCTTTGTCTGGGATAAGAGCCGAAATGTAGTGATCTGACGCCCTTGGTCTCGATAACTTCTATAATCCCCTCGTCATCATGACTCTCGTGGATTAACAGCCCCTCATATTTATACATAGCAGATGTGTCAGTTTTAAATAAAGTGATTATACACGAGGCGAGCTTTTTACTGATGGTATTGATTCTTATTTACCCACATTACGCAGTAACGTCGTTTTAATCTCGTTTGCCGCGACTAGCACCGCAGGTTTTGTTGGGATTAGCCCGAAGGGGCGCGGCATGGATGCCGCGCGTCGGAAGAAGGGCAAGAAGCAGCGGCAATAGAACCGCATTTTCTTTGGATACTTTCTTTTGGCGGAGCAAAAGAAAGTATCTCGCCTTAGGGTGCGAATACCCGATTCACGCAACTTCCAAGACAGTGTTTCACCCGCTTTAAGTGGCGTAATAGTAGAATCCCC
>CAIVYW010000353.1 GCA_903910205.1 uncultured Methylococcaceae bacterium
CTCAAATGAAATGAAGCCATTATTTTTGATAAAGGAAAGTATCGAGTAAATGGATGAGCGTAGATTGTCGTTAAATACAACTGTACCACGGTACCTTTTTGGAGCGTCAGGTAAATCAAAATCCACATCCAACCAGTCATTATCATTATCGATAGGCGTGTGTTTTGAGATCAACTTCTGTAGTTCAGAAAGAATACTTAAGCAACCTTTATCTTGCGGAGGTGGAGGCGAATCAATATCTTCTTCCCAAATCGATAAGTCAATATTGAGAAAGTTTTCTTCTATGTTATTTGTTAACTCAACTTTTTGTTGATCAGATGAATTAATTAATTGGGTAGGGAGCCATTCTGCTAAATAGTTAGTCAAAGTCGGGTAGTCATATTCTTTAACTATCTCAAAAACATTTTTACCTTCAATATCTTGAATTAAAGGATCTGTTCCTGAATCCAAAAGTTTTTTACATATATTGATATGGCCTTTTGAAGCGGCAAGCATAAGTAATGTTCGTCCCCTCTCATCTTGTGCATTTAAATCATGACCTCTAAGAATGTGTAGTTGAACTGCAGACTCTGAACCATGTAAAACTGCAATCCTAAGAAGGGGATTTATTGAACTCCTTGATTGGGAACTAACATTCAGGTCATTCAATCTCATAACTCCTTGGCTACTTGGGGAAATAAAGATAGGCTAGGACAAAAGTCTCATTAAGAGTGGTAAGTGAGCTTTTAAGGTTTAAAAATTTAAATTGATTTTCCATAATGAAATAAATACTTTAAATTATTGATAAGTAAGAAAATTAGTTCGACAAGCTTTCAATTCTATCATCAATTCTATGGAAGTTTTGTTTTAAATTTATATATCTGCATAGCAGCTCGGAAAGCTACATGGTAATCAGAACAAATCCGAACATCCCCATTGAATGGTGACATCATCCATGCAGTCCCAAACTGTAGTACATTTAAAAGCGAAGGTGCAATTAGGTAGTGTTAATACATTTTCAAACATAGCAGGGTATAATCTAAGTGATAGTAAGTAATCGCTGATTTAAATAGCGATATATTGTCGTGGCATTGATTGTCTGCTTGCCTTGTGACAAATCATGACCTATCAAATTTATTAAAAAGCTATCTATAACGCACATATCATGTCAGATCCGTTATTACGTCAACCGGAAATGTAGAAACTCTTTGTTTATAGAATTCCAGAAGCATTTGGATGAGCCAATGGTTGCTTAATTACGTTGAAAAACCCACTGCTATGGACGCTTAGCTTGAAGCATTATTCGATATTCATGTTGATGAATGACTTCTCAATAATATTATAAGATGGAGATATATCTCTTAACCACGTCTTGTTTTGTCAGATGATATCCAAGTTAATTAGCCGTAAAGTATATTTACGTGATTAGGTATAAAGAAATGAAGATGCAGTTAGCGATTAATGCCGAATACCATCACGCACGGGATATATATAATGAATTAACTAATGATGGGAATGACTCTCGCTTCATTGAAGAACTTCCGCTGAAACAAGACACACAGATGAACTTATTTGAAGTGGATGTTTTGGAGTTAGATCCATTATTACTAATACGCCAGCAATTGGTTGAGGTTTTTTCGGTATTTCAGCGGTTAGCTAAGCAAGGTTATGGTAAGGCTTATGCCCCCCTTGCTCAGATGTATCGAGGTGGACAAGGAATAGAGAAGAATCTTGATAAGGCTTTTTATTACAGTGTGTTAGCGTACGAATGGTGTTTTGCTAATCAAGCTTTAGTGATCGAGAGATATGGACTGATTTAGCATGGCTGTATGAGCATGAATATGGCGTGGTACAAAGTAATGAGATGGATGAAGAAGCGGATTCTCAAAGTTATTATAAACACGATCATGAAGCAGCTCCCTTTAGTGAATGGTATGAATATAATTCGGATTATAGCGGTGACCGCTATAGGTCGTCAGATTTTGCAATGCTTTGGTATCGCAAGGCTGCTAATCGAGGTTATGCTAGATCGCAATACCGTATAGCTTTATGCTATCAAGAGGATCCCTATGAAGAAAAGGACATTGAAGTGGCAGCACTCTGGTATCTTTGGGCTGCTTTGGGTGGCCATATAGAAGCGCAATTTCAGTTAGGCTATATGTTTTATAAAGAGGACTTTGTATCCGAATTTTCTACATTTTGGGATGATCGATGTGAAGGAAAGGGATCTTCTAATCAAGCAGAGTTCTGGTTGCTTAAGGCAGCTGAGCAAGGCCACGTGAAGGCTCAGTTTTATTTAGCAGAGATAATTTCTTATGAAGCTGATGAAGATAATGGGGAAGATGAAGAACAAGAGGCTATGTTCTGGTATATGAAAGCCGCTCAACAAGGCCATGTGAAGGCGCAAATCCAAGTAGCCTATAATTATCAGTATGGTTGGGTTGTAGAAAAAGACTCTATTCAGTCTGTATTTTGGTATCGAAAGGCAGCTCATCAAGGCAGTGCAGATGCACAATATAGTTTAACAAGCCTGCTAAATCATCTTCATCGCAAATATGAAGCTCTAAAAAAACTTGAGCAAAGTGGATTATTTAAAGATTGTGATGCCGTATGTTTAGAAAAGTAGCTTTAATTATGTAATGACCACACTCGTGGTAAACCCTAAAAACTATGAATGAAGTCTAGTGACCATTGGTATTTGCTATTGGTAGTTTGAAAAGCGGGGTATGGGGGGTCTAGGCAACGTGTTTGGTTTGTACCTTTTGATTTGGGTTTCAGGGTAATTCGGTTTGCTAGTTGTCAGATAGATTTGAGGATGTCAGCTATCTTATGTGGGTTGTCATCGATATAACGCTGAGTAGTTGAGATGCTAGAATGCCCCGCAATCTGTCTAATACTGTTTAGGTCAATGCCATTATATGCAAGCTTGGTTATCAGAGATCGTCTTCCTGTGTGGCTAGAAGCGTCATTAAAGCCAGCGTTCTTATAA
>CAIVYW010000354.1 GCA_903910205.1 uncultured Methylococcaceae bacterium
AGCTGTTTTACTCCAATGCTGATATGGGTTTGCAACCCCGATCGAAACGTGAGTAACGTGGTTACAATGCCGGTCGGGGTTATAAACCTCGCCACGCTTTGTTCATTAACGTTATTTAAGACAAGCCCGCACAGTGATGGCCAAATTTTCTGCCGACAGCTCTTCCAAGGTTAAATATTCTGCGCCTAGCGCTTGGGCCAGTTGTCTTGCTTTGCCTAAACGTAAATAACCGGTTTCGGTATCCAATACTAAAGCCGGTATGCCACGTTCAGCCATTAACTCTGCAAAGTTTAACGTTTCTTGCCAAGGATCATTCGCTGCGTTTATGGCCACATTGGCTTTACCGTCACTGAGTAAGACCAATAACGGCGGTAAGTCTTGAGTTTGAGCCAAGGTTTCTAAGGCCAGTTCTAAGGCATGAGCTAAAGGCGTTCTGCCACCTGTAGGCAATGCTTGTAACTGCTGCTCGGCAAGATCGACGCTGCGAGTCGGCGGCAATAATAGCGAAGCCGATGTACCCCGAAAAGAAATCACCGCGACTTGATCGCGCTGCTGATAGGCATCGGTCAACAAACTTAATACCGCGCCTTTAACTGCGGCCATGCGTTGTTGCGCTGCCATAGAGCCTGAGGCATCGACCACAAATAAAATAAGATTGGCACTCTGACCTAGGCGGATTTGTTGATGTAAATCTTGTCTAGTGACTTTAAAATCACCACCGCGCAAAGCGGCACTGCGTAATGTTGCCGCGACCGCCAAACTACTAGGATTTTCATCAGGCACAGCACGTAGCACTCGACCTCGAGACGCATCTACCGCCATGTTGCGCTTACCTGATAGCAGCTGTTTAGGCTTAGCGTCTACGACAATGTTAGGTGCGGCCTCTGGAGCTGAGGCGGCAAATACTTGCGTTTGCTCTTCAGTATTTTCATCACCTTGCCCCTCAGTAGATTCAGAAGATTGTTCTTGGCTCTCTGGTGCTTGCGCTTGTTGCATCAAGTCATCTAAGCGCTCTTTATCTAAACCAGGTTGTTCAAAGGGCTTACGACGCCGACGATGCGGCAAGGCTAATTCGGCTGCACCCCTTATATCTTCAGGCGTAACCTGTGTACGTCCGGCCAAGGCCGCAAGCGCACGCGATGCTTTATAAATAACAATATCGGCGCGTAGACTCGCCACTTCAAACTCGCAACACAAATGGCTAATTAAATCGAGTAAAGCATCGTCTAAAATAACCGTAGGCAATAGTTGTTGAGCCTCAAGCAGTTGCTCACGCAAGGTTTGCTGCTTATGATCCCATGCGCTGGCATAAGCACTCTGATCCGCTTCGTAAGCGATACGCCTACGCACGACTTCAGCCCGTAGGGTTTTATCACGCGGCGCAGTGACTTCTACCATCAAGCCAAATCTATCCAATAATTGCGGGCGTAAATCGCCTTCTTCCAAATTCATGGTGCCGATTAAAGTAAAGCGTGCCGGATGGGCTACCGACAAGCCTTCACGTTGTACTGAATTAACCCCCATAGCGGCGGCATCTAGGAGCACATCGACTAAATGATCAGGCAATAAATTAACTTCATCAATATAAAGTATGCCCCGATGCGCGGCTGCCAATAAGCCCGGTTGAAAAACGCGCTGTGCGCCTTTTAAGGCTCGCTCTAAATCTAAGGTGCCAATAACTCGATCTTCGCTTGCACCTAAGGGCAAGGTAATAAATGGTACTGGGCTAGCTAGCGTGGTGATATCGGTTTCATTACAGGTTTCACAATGCACACTAGGTGCCTCTGGCGCACAGTTGAAGGCACAGCCAACGATACGTTCGATCTGTGGCAATATATCAGTCAATGCTCTGGCAGTCGTGCTTTTTGCAGACCCTTTGTCACCTCGTATTAATACGCCCCCTAAAGAGGGATCTACCGCGCACAGCAATAACGCGGTTTTTAATTGCTGTTGTTCAACAATGGCGGTAAAAGGGAAGCTCATAAGGCACTGCGCGGTGTTTCGCCGCGTGCTTCTAACAAGGTTTCGCTTTGTAAATAGAGTGTTTGCAAGGCTTCTAAGGTTTGTGGCTTAGGCTCTGTCCACATACCTCGGTTAGCTGCTTCTAATAAACGTTCAGCAATAGCATTTTGCGCCCACGGATTGGCCTCTGCTAAAAAGCGTTGCATGTCTGGATCTAAAGCATAGCTTTCCGAGACTTGCTCATACATCCAATCGTCCATGACTTGAGCCGTGGCATCATAGCCAAATAAATAATCCACAGTTGCCGTCAGCTCTAAGCCACCTTTATAACCATGACGTTGAATACTGGCTAACCATTTAGGATTAACCACGCGTGAGCGAAATACCCGCAGGGTTTCTTCTTTTAAATCTCGAACCTGAGCGCGATCAGGATCATGGCTATCACCGAAATAATGACGGGGTTGCTGACCTGTTAAGGCGCGGATAGTGGCGATCATGCCACCATGAAATTGCAGATAATCATCGCTATCGAAAATGTCGTGTTCACGATTATCTTGATTATGCAGGGCGATTTGTACCCCTGACAAACAGGTACGGAATGCGGCGCGTTCATCAGTGCCTTGTTGATCACGGCCATAAGCATAACCGCCCCAGTTAACATAAGCCTCGGCAAAATCAGCATCAGCTTGCCAATTCTTTTCTTGTATCAACGGTAAAATACCCGCACCATAACTGCCTGGCTTAGCACCGAAGATACGATAACTGGCTCTTTCCGTGGCCAGCTCCTCCGTTAAACCACTACCAATTAACTCGCCCAATTCGGCTAGATAATGTTTGCGTACAAAATTATCTGATGGCGATTCATCCAATGCAATCACGGTATGTACGGCATCATCTATTAAATCGATCAACTGCGGAAAAGCATCGCGAAAGAAACCACTGATACGGGTAGTCACATCTATACGTGGCCGTTTGAGTTCAGCTAACGAAATGACCTCTATACCTGACACTTGTCGATTTTCTGGACGCCAAACCGGACGTACACCCAGCAAGGCTAAAATTTGAGCGACGTCATCGCCATGCGTACGCATGGCACTGGTGCCCCAGATACTGATAGCAACGCTTTCTGGATAAACACCGGTTTCGCGCTGATAACGACTCAGCACTTCATTGGCCAGTTGTAATCCTACTCGCCACGCTGATTGTGAAGGCACGCTACGCGGATCTACCGAATAAAAGTTACGGCCCGTTGGTAAAATATGTGCCATGCCACGAGTGGGTGAACCACTAGGTCCTGCGGGGATATAACCGCCAGACAATCCATTAAGCAGATTATCAATTTCATCCGTTGCACGCGCAAGATTAGGCACTAATTCCCTACAAGCAAAACTAAATATGCGCTGCAGGGCCGTAAAATCAGCCGTAATGTCCGCAAATGTTTCGGTTAAAACAGCAGAAATGGCGCTTTCGCTATAATTTTGTTTTTGCAAAGCACTAAACAACTGTTGGCTTAAGGCTTCAAGGGTTTCCAAAGCATCGGCACCGGTTACTAACGGTCGTCCGGCCAGTTGTACTAGCGCTGAGTGATAAGCGGACTCTGAATTTTGATGCAGACGACGACCTGGATGCTCCAACAATAATTCCAGTTTTAACTCAAATAATTTGGCAAGTTCTGCTTGCAAGCCTGGGATATTTTGATTCGGCAAACGGGTCAGTGATACCAGCATATCAAGCAACTGCTGATCTTCAGGTGCTTGTCCTAAAATATGCAAACCATCGCGAATTTGCGCAGCACCGAGTTCACATAAATAGCCATCTAAATCTTCAATCAAATGCGCGACATCAGAACCCGCCATTGTAGTGAGTACCGTTGGCAACTCATCATTATGACTATGCTCGTGCGAATGGTCATGAGAGTGATTGTGATGATGGCTCTGTTTAGGTACTTGCTTAAAAACAGACTGGCCTAAAGCCAACGGTTTATTAATAACCGGCTTTAATAAACCAACTTTAATCGCGCCCTTGCTTACAACAGAAGCCTGTACAGGCTGAACTTTTTCAGGGTGGTGATGATGGTCATGGTCATGGTGATCATGATCGTGATGCAGCAATCGTGCTTGCAAGTCAGCATCCAAATTGGTTGCTTTAATCAAATCCCAAATTTGCTGCTGTAATAGCGGCAGTTTAGTAGGATCTAATATTTCTACTTGATAGTATTCATCCACCAATTGCGTTAACTGTGCCAATGCCCCGTAAGTATCGGCACTGGTCATGGGCGGTGTTAAATGATCAACCACCACCGCATGAGCCCGACGTTTGGCTTGAGCTCCTTCGCCTGGATCATTAATAATAAACGGATAAAATAAAGGCATATCGGCTAATAAGGCATCAGGAAAACAGTGCTCTGATAAACCTACGCCTTTACCGGGCAACCATTCTAGCGTACCGTGTTTACCCACATGCACAATGGCATCCGCTTGCCAGGTCTCTCTTAACCAATGATATAAGGCATAATAATGATGCGTAGGCGGCAAATCGGGCTGATGATAAATCGCATCAGGATCCATGCCGTAACCACGCGGTGGTTGCAAGACCACCAGTGCATTACCCAAGTCCACACCTGCCAACGCAATATGATCATCATGCACATAAGCAACACCTGGCGCTAGCCCCCATTGTGCGGTCATTTTATCTTGTAGCTCGCAAGGGAGTTCTTCAAACCACTTTGCATATTGCTTAGACGAAACCCGACCCACCGCTTGTTCTAATTGTTCAGTGCTTAAGTAAGTATTATCGTAAGAGCAACGATCGATTAAATCATGAATCAATGACGTACCATTACTAGGCAAATTTGCAGCAATTCAGAGCATTCTAGCGCAGCCTACAAATCAATGACTTAATGGGTATTAAAATTTTATTTTTCCGGCTATTTAAGCTTTAATGATCTATTTTCCATTAACTCCATAACCTAAAAATTATATTCCCAATGAAAA
>CAIVYW010000355.1 GCA_903910205.1 uncultured Methylococcaceae bacterium
CAACCCCGACCGAAACGTTTAGATGCTAGATAACTATGCACTATTGAATATCGTGCGGTTTTAACCATAGCTCAAGTACTGAATAGAGCTGTTCTGAATCTATCGGCTTAGAAATAAAGCCAACCATACCACAGGCGATGCAATTATTGCGCTCTGATTCGGTAACGCCCGCACTTAAGGCAATAATCGGCAACTTAGCAAACTTTTCTTGCTGATGTATACGCCTAGTCGCCTCAATACCATTCATAACAGGCATATGAATGTCCATTAAGATAATATCAAAATCATACTGCTCCACCATAGACAATGCTTCCTCACCATGCTGGGCAATCTTGGCATCAATACCTAAATGATTGAGATGTTGTCGAACTAGCGTTTGGGTCATCACATTATCTTCCACCACCAAAACAGCCGCCCCTTTCAACGCCAACTGACGGGCTATGTTTTTTACGTTGGGTGCTAGCAACCTTAAGTTAGTGGTGTGCTCTATAGCATTTTTAACCATATCAAGCACCAAAACAAAGCTAAAGACACTGCCTTTACCCTGCCTGCTATCGACAGCAATATCGCCGCCCATCAACTCCACCAGCTCTTTACTAATAGCTAAGCCTAAACCACAGCCACCATGTTTACGGGTATGAGAACCATCCAGCTGAGTAAAAACCTGAAACAACTTATCCTGATCATCAATCGCGATGCCGATACCCGTATCAGTTACCGTAAATAACAAGCGCACATAAGAAAGATCAATTTTTTGCAAAGACACCTTAAGCTTAACACTGCCTTGCGTAGTAAATTTGATGGCATTACCGACCAAGTTAGTCAGTACTTGTTGCAGCCTATTTTTATCACCCACCAACTCAACGGGAATAGCGCTGTCACTGGCAATACTAAACGTCAGCCCTTTCTGATTGGCAGCGCCCATAAAGAGAATACTGATAGTATCCAGTAGCTCGTTAAGATTAAAGGCTTCAGCCTCAATAACAATACGACCGACTTCTAATTTAGAAAAATCAAGGATGTCTTGCAATATGGTTAGTAGACTCGAAGAGGCTTTATTGATGTCTTGTAGATAAGTCCTGACTGGCTCAGACATCTCTTCATACAAGGCCAGTTCCGAAAAGCCGATGATAGCGGCCATGGGGGTACGAATCTCGTGTGACATGGTCGCCATAAATTGCGATTTGAGTGTTGAAAAACGCTCCGCTTTATCTTTAGCTTCTATCAAACCCTTTTCGTAAGCTTTAAGCTGGGTAATATCATAGAAATTTGCCACATAACTAACGTCGTTATTTTGCTCATCAACAACCTTAATAACACTCATCTTTTCACAATAAATATCACCATTTTTGCGCTTATTCCATATCTCTCCTGTCCAAAAGCCCTTCTGTGTAATGGACTCCCAGAGTATTTCATAAAAATCGGCCTCATGAATGTCTGATTTCAGCAACCTAGGATTTTGACCCACCAGTTCAGCTTTGCTATAGCCGCTAGTGTCCATAAAGGCTTGGTTGACTAGCGTAATGATGCCTTGAGCATCGGTGATAAACATACCTTGCGCCGAATAAAACGCAGTAGAGGTAAGCCCCATGCTCTGTTCTGCCAGTTTACGAACCGTATTATCGGTACCGATAAGCAAATAACCGATCAC
>CAIVYW010000356.1 GCA_903910205.1 uncultured Methylococcaceae bacterium
CAGTTCTGTTTCAATAAACACATAAGCGTTGCCGGCTTCTACCTGACCGATGATAGCCGCCTCTTGATAGCCTAGATCATGTAGTTTTTGTACGGCTGTTTCGGCATAAGCGGGATCAATAACAGCCAGTACTCGTCCTTCACAGGCCATATATAAAGGATCATAACCTAGCATTTCAGCCACCATCTTCACCTGTTCGTTGACAGGGATTTTAGTTTCATAAAAACGAATACTATGTGACGTGGCCTGTGCTATTTCATGGGCAATGGTCGCGATACCGCCACGAGTAGGATCACGCATAAAACGTAAGCCTGGCGTTGCCAATAAAGCTTGAGTAATGGGCAACACACTGGCGGCATCTGACAGTAAGCTGCCGCTTAAGCCAAATTGTTCACGCGCCAGCATAATAGCGGTACCATGATCGCCTGCGGTACCGCTGAGCAATAACGCATCACCTGGCTTTATAGTGCCCAAGCCCAGTGCCAAGTTTGCCTTACGAACACCGACACCCGTAGTAGCAAAATAAATACCCCCGCCCTGCCCGCGTTGCAATACTTTAGTATCACCGGCTACAATTTTTACACCACAGTCAACACAGGTCTTGGCCATACTTTGCACGACTCTATCTAATAAGGCTATATCTAAACCTTCTTCGATAAAGGCATTTAACGTTAGATACAGCGGCGTAGCGCCTGATACCGCTAAATCATTCACCGTACCGTGTATCGCTAAACTACCTATATCACCACCGGGGAACTCCAAAGGCTCCACGGTAAAGCCATCGGTACTAATAAGCAGCTCGCCTCCTGTTAAGTCTAAGGGCAGAACCGCAGCATCAGTGCCTGTATCCAATAAATCATTTTTTAAATGTTTGGCGAAAATCTGCTCGATTAACTCGCGCATCAGTCGCCCGCCGTTACCGTGCGCAAGACTAATATGGGTATCGTGTAAGCGCTTGCTAGTATTCATTAAAAAAGTATTGTTAAAAAGTGGACTTATGGTTATAAATAATAACATCCGTTAATTAATTTGGGCGGCTGAATGCTCTCATTTACCGAAAACAATCTTGTTCAAGGTATAATTAAAACCAAGATAACCATCAGGCAGACCGTTATTCATCATGAAAAACAAATTAACAGCACTATTGGCCTTATCAACCTATATTCCCAGCGCTAATGCGCATAGTTTGAGCACTGAAAGCGTTGGCTTTATCAGTGGCTTAGTCCATCCCTTTATGGGATTAGATCATATATTGGCCATGATCGCGGTGGGTATTTGGGCGGTACAAATAGGCGGCAGTGCAATTTGGCGTTTGCCCTTAAGCTTTATAAGCCTAATGATAGTTGCAGCTTTCATAGCTGCCAGTGGTTTTAATGTGCCCTCACCAGAAGTGTTCATTGCCATTAGCGTTATCTGCTTAGGACTTTTATTAGCACTGGCTATCCGCTTACCCATCAAATTAAGTATGTTATTAGCTGGCCTATTCGCTTTGTTTCATGGCTATGCACATGGCTTAGAAATGCCACA
>CAIVYW010000357.1 GCA_903910205.1 uncultured Methylococcaceae bacterium
CCCACGCCGGAGCGTGGGAATGATAAAAGGTTTTCACTATCATTTTGTTCCGTCTAAAGTTAGTAGCCAGGATTTGCATTGATTATCTATGGTGCATCCTGTAAGGCGTGGGAACGATATAAAATATTTAGTTATGTCCGAGTACGCTATCGCAAACCCGAGCTACTTTGATTTTCTTCATTTAAAGTAATTCATTATGGAAATCTTATGTCTGTTAAACGTCCGATAGTCTTATCTTTTTCAGGTCATGATCCTAGTGGTGGCGCAGGTATACAAGCCGATATTGAAACTATCGTTAGTCATCAATGCCATTCTGCTAGCATCATTACCGCGTTGACTGAACAAGATACCCGTAATGTTAAAAAACTGATCCCACAAAGCTCGGCAGCTATTATTAGCCAAACCAATACCTTATTAAATGACTTGGTGGTTGATGTCTTTAAAATTGGTTTAATTGGACATCATGAGACCGCTTTAGCCATTTATTCGATTTTAAAACAGTATCCTCATATCCCAGTGGTATTAGATCCCGTGTTGGCCGCAGGTGGTGGTGCCGACTTATCTAATCAGCGTTTAATTGAGACTATCGTTGATTTATTATTGCCTTGCACTAAGGTATTAGTTCCTAATAGCGAGGAAGCACGTAAATTAACAGGGCTTGATGACCTAGAAGACTGTGGTTTGGCTTTATTAGAGCTAGGCTGTGATTATGTGTTAATTACGGGAACTCACGAAGATACGCCCTCAGTAAGTAATCAGTTGTTTCATGATAATCGTTGTTGGGAGACTTATACTTGGGATCGATTGCCGGCTAGTTATCATGGCTCAGGATGCACCTTGGCAGCGAGTATTGCGGCATTACTGGCTCATGGCTTGGAACCGATACAAGCGGTTATGGAAGCTCAAGACTATACCTGGAACTCCTTGAGTAGTGCTTATCAACCGGGTAAGGGGCAGCATAATCCGAATCGATTTTTTTGGATGGAAGAAGAATGATGAGTTTTCCTAGTAGGGGTTTGTATGCCATCACCCAAACAGAGCATAAATCTTGTGACACTATTGTCATGGAAGTTGAGTCCGCGCTTAGAGGCGGTGCTGTGGTGGTGCAATACCGAGATAAACAGCCGCAAAATACAGACCACTTAGCCAGTCAATTGCTTAAACTTTGTCAGCAGTATAATGTACCCTTGCTGATTAATGACGATGTGGAGATGGCGCTACGGATAGGTGCCGATGGCGTACATATCGGTAGAGATGATGGCTCTATTGAACGGGCGCGTCAGCGTTTAGGTGAGCAAGCTATTCTTGGTGTTTCCTGTTATAACTCGATAGAACATGCGCAGCAAGCTCAAGCTCTGGGGGCGACTTATGTGGCTTTTGGTCGCTTTTTTCCGTCATCATCAAAGCCTCTGGCATTACCCGCAAGTATAGAAACTTTGCATTTGGCCAAGCAAGTGCTGCGTATTCCTCTTGTCGCTATAGGCGGCATACTTCCTGAAAATGGTGCGCTGTTATTAGAGGCCGGTGCGGACTTATTGGCGGTTATAGGCGGACTTTTTGAAGGTCAGCCTGAGCAGGCGGCAAAGGCTTATCAGGCGTTGTTTGATAGCGCTTTAAATTAACATCTGCCCTATGGAAAATGAACCCATATAGACAATGATAAAATAAACAGCCGCCAAGGCAATACTGGCTGAAAGGTTGATCGTTAGTGTTTTTCTAAAAATATAGGCTACCAATGCCAGTTCCCAGATAAACAATAGCCCTAATATATAATAGCTGAGTAAGTATTCATTGAGTGTTAGCCAGACTAAAATCGGGATGATAAAAAGAGATACGATGTTAGTACAGAACAAGACAGCCGTTGTAGTTTGGACAAAGGCATATAAGGTTTTATTGAGATAAAGTATAAAGCCAATAAATAATAAGGTTAATGAAGTTTCAATACTCACTTCAAGGAATGACTCGAAAGGATCATCAGTCATGTTGGCTTGCATGAAATATTCAACAATATAAAAGAACAGCAAATTTTGTTTAAAAAAGGCCGTCGATCTCGTTAGCTCTAGTGGATTATTTTTAAGCCAGCATAGCGGAATAAATTGCCTTAGAATATCAATAGATAACATGGTCTGTCGCGTAGGTCATGCAAGTTATAGAAACTATCAATTTTTAAATTTAGGAATGAGAAGAGACAGGAATTTCTTCATAATCACTAAAATCATCGTTTAAGGATTGTACTAGCTCTTTGGTGGTATTTGTTAACTGCATTAATCGCGCCTTAGTGATTTTGTTCCAGCCTATAGGTTCACTAATAGGTAATAACATGCGTGTTGTGGTCAAGTTCATTTCAAAAAGATTGCTTAAGTTTTCCATAAGATGGAGTTCTTTTTGTCGAAGATTGAGTTTTTTTATAATAAATTTTGCATGTAATTTACAGATTAATAGATGAGTCGGTATTAGAATTGCCATTAAAGTCACTAGAATAATCGGGCCCATAATAGGATCAAATAAAAAGTCTAAAACACCAAACTCTATCTCTGCAAATACGGCGAGAATGGCAATAAAACTAACAATAAACAGCATGGTGATATTCGCCCGCTCTTTCCAAGTTGTAATAGCCTTTTTAACTTCAGGTATGACTACGTTTTCGATATCACGGATATTTTTTTCTAAGGCATCTAAAACCCGATAAGTACGGTCATTATTGACATTCGCTATACGCTCATCGATTTCATAAAAATCTGCTTGATGATCAGGATTAATGTTATTTTGCATGGTAGGCATAATAATAAACTGCCCCGTATTTAAACCCAGCGCTAAGAGTTTACGTTGCCATGAACTAATAATCTCATTGGTTTTAGCAGGATTGAGTGCGGCTAAAGGTTCATCGATTAAATAAACAAACTTATTGGAGTCTTGTTCACTGATAATCTGCTGTATTAAGTCATTTTGCATCATCGAGGTGCTTTCAAAAACATCGGAAAAAACAAAAACGAGGTCGGCACAAGCGATGCTTTGTTTAGATAGTAATGAATGGACAGGATTCGTTAGTTCAGCACTAATATTCGGCGTATCTATAAAAACCTTACCTTTTAAGCGCTCACAGTTCATGGTTTTTAATTCCAGATAGGAATTAACCCTATCCCCTTCGCCTTTGAGTAATTGCTCTATTTGGCTACTGATTTGATAAAAAGGGTATCTAGGATCTACGTCTAAAGCTGTGCCAGGCAAGGTCGCCGCGTGAGCTTGGCTATTATGTAAAAACACCGAAAATTTTTGATTGAATACCTGCGTACCAGAGGGTAGATGCTGAGTATTGCTAAGATAACTATTAATAAAACGCGATTTAGCGCTAGATTTTCCGCTAATTAGGCTAATAATAGGCCACCAAGAGTTTTTATTGGCAGTGGTTTCATCAAGGCTTATAAGGCCAAGATCAAATTCTATTTGGTCAAGATCATGAAATACTTTTGCTGATTTTAGCAATACCGGATGGTCATTAGCGAAATGTTTTTCAAGATTAATAAGGTATTTGCTCGCTGTCTTTTCAGTCATCAGTTTGACCTCCACATAGAATGAATTTAGATATAAAAGTTACGCGAGTATACACCTAGCGATGCTCCGATAATACAAAAAACAGGGTGTTATTAAGGTGTTTGGTTGCAATAAAAACACTATGTTTTAAGTGGCTATTGGTTTTTGGCAGGCAGATAAAACAAATTTGTAGTATATTTAACGGCTTTTCTGTCGGTATACAAATTGAATGATTAAAAAAAAATCCTATTTTTTAAATTCCACACCTTTAATAATACTAGCGATAGCGTGTTTATTATCGGGCTGTACTGCTGCCTTGAGTGGTCGTTATGGCGAGTATGGTCAGACTAAAGCAGAGTTTGCTCAGTATGTGGAAAGAGTCTTTAAAATGCAAAACAGCATGACCAGTGAAATGATGGAAATGACTGATGAAAATGAAGATTTAGTGCAGGCAGATCAAAAGATGCAGGAGGTTTGTGCGCCATTGAATGAATATGCAACTCGCGAAAAAGACAAGTTAACGATTGCTATTTCTTTGCTTAGGCGCGTTGAGAAATCAGCGGTGGCCTGTGAGAAAGCGGCTCAAAAAGTCCAAATGCTATTGGGCCATAAATAGATCTATTAGCTTAGCCAAGAACGGCTAGTCCAATACCGTTATATTCTGGTTGCAGATGATTTAACCCTATAACCAACAGGCAACGGTCGTTCTTTTACTTGCTATATCCTTAAAGCTTAAGCCACTAGCCATTTTACTTAGCCTTTTATATATCCCTATGAACTTACAGCATAAAAAACTATTAAGATATTTTCTGTCTTCTTTAGTCGTAATTAATACCTTACTGTTTTTAGTGATGGCGTATTTTCATGTGCTGAGTACAGACCCAAAATCAGCTGTATTTATTGATTTTTGGGGGCGCTTTAC
>CAIVYW010000358.1 GCA_903910205.1 uncultured Methylococcaceae bacterium
ACGATCGATCATTCTTGCAAAAATTAGCAACACGAATTGTTGATTTGGATCGCGGTAACTTAGTGTCATGGGCCGGTAATTATGATGACTACTTAACCCGTAAAGCTGCAGCTCTTGAAGATGAAGCGAATCAAAATGCCGAGTTTGATAAAAAACTAGCGGAAGAAGAAGTTTGGATTAGGCAAGGTGTAAAAGCTAGGCGCACACGTAATGAAGGGCGCGTTAGGGCCTTAGAAAAGTTACGTAATGAACGCGCACAACGCCGACTACAGCAAGGCACTGCTAGATTAGCTTTGGAAAAAGGTGATGCGTCAGGTAAAAAGGTTATTGAAGTCGATGATATTTGTTTTGGTTACGGAGACAGACAAATCATTAGTCATTTTTCTACCTTAATTCAGCGTGGAGATAAAATTGGTTTAATCGGTGCTAATGGCGCGGGTAAATCAACACTGCTAAAACTTTTGTTAAAACAAATAGAACCTAATAGCGGTATCGTAGATCAGGGTACTAAACTCGAAATTGCTTATTTTGACCAATTACGTGATCAATTAGATCCAAATTTGACGGTTGCTGATACCGTTGCTGATGGTAATGACTTTGTCGAAATAGCAGGCAACAAACGCCATGTCATGTCATATTTAGGTGATTTCTTATTTGCACCTGCCAGAGCAAGGTCGCCGGTTAAAAGTTTATCGGGTGGTGAAAAAAATCGATTATTACTAGCAAGATTGTTTACTAAGCCGGCTAATCTGATTGTTATGGATGAGCCCACCAATGATTTAGATTTAGAAACATTAGAGCTATTAGAAGAAAAATTGGTTAATTATGACGGTACGTTATTGTTGGTAAGTCATGATCGTGCCTTTCTTGATAATGTTGTTACCAGTGTTTATGTGTTGACAGGATCGGGTGATGTCGATGAATTTGTCGGCGGTTATACAGACTGGATGGCTTATGTAAAACAAGCCGAGGCTAGCAAGCCTGTCGTTGCCGTAAAGAAAATCGAATCGGTAGTCAAAGCAGAAGCTTCTAGCAATTCTAAAAAGAAGAAGTTAAGTTTCAAAGATCAACAAGAACTTAATAAATTGCCTGATATGATTGATGAGTTAGAAACTAAGCAAGCGGCATTAACTTTGCAGATTAGTTCATCAGGATTTTATAAAAAAGAGCCTTTAGCAATAGCAAAGACGCTAGATGAACTGAAAGCCATAGAAGCCAATTTAGAGCAGGTTTATGCGCGTTGGAATGCTTTAGAAGCGTTAACAGAAGAAAATTAAGGTAGAAATTCATTGCAAAAAAGTGCAATCTCGGCTATCCTTATAGATTGTCAAAGGTTTCATGTGATAATTAATTAGGAGAGATGGCCGAGTGGTCGAAGGCGCACGCCTGGAAAGTGTGTATACGGTAACGTATCGAGGGTTCGAACCCCTCTTTCTCCGCCATTAATATGGGGTGTTAGCTCAGCTGGTAGAGCAGTGGACTCTTAATCCATAGGTCCGGGGTTCGAACCCCCGACACCCCACCAATCTTATTATTTAAGACATATAAAATAACCCCTAGCACCCTAGCAATATGGTTCTCGGGGTTTTTTATGCCTATCAGTAACTGGCTCAATGCTAATGTTACTGCATCAATTTACAGTAACTTTGCCTTGGAGTTACTGCAATGAAAAAGAAAATATTGTCTGACACCACTATTCGCGCCCAGCAATTCTCATTATGGAACTGCGTTCCATAATGAGAATTGCTGGCGAGTCTGCGTAGAATAATATGTTTAATCAAAAGAATGTACTTGACAAAGTATACTGATGTTATCAATATTATGTCTTTATCATAAACTATATAAAGTAGGTACATATGGATCCCATCCGCAATCCATTTGCTCCCGGGGCCGGTAGCCCTCCACCAGAATTGGCTGGTCGTGATAGTGTTCGTCAAAAAATGCAACTTTGTCTTGGTCGCCTACGTATAGGTCGCCCGGCAAAAAGCGTTATGCTAATTGGCTTACGTGGCGTTGGTAAAACAGTGCTTCTCGATAAGATGATGAGAGATGCAAAGGCGGATGGCATTATCACTATTCGTATTGAAGCGCCAGAAGGGCGATCGTTACCAGCATTGTTGGCGCCTCAATTACGCTTAGCATTACTTAGATTGAATCGCATTGCGAAGGCAGCCGATCATGCTGTCCGAGGTTTAAGGGCTTTGGCAGGGTTTGCCAGTAAATTAAAAGTGACATTTAATGACATAGAAGTTGGTTTTGATTACGATCCAGAACCAGGACTTGCCGATAATGGTGATCTTGAAGGTGACCTAACTATGCTATTAGAGCAAGTAGGCTTAGCGGCACAAGCGGCTGAAACAGTGGTTGCTATCTATATTGATGAATTACAGTACGTAGAAGAAGCGCAGTTGGCAGCGCTCATTTCAGCTTTACATCGATGCTCACAGGCTCAATTACCACTGACGGTTATTGGTGCTGGACTGCCGCAACTAAGGGGCAAAATGGGTGATGCTAAATCTTATTCTGAGCGTTTATTTGATTTTCCTGAAATCGGCCCTTTAAATTCAGAAGAATCATCAGCAGCGATCATTAAACCCATTTTGAGTGAAGGAGCTGGTATTGACGCAAATGCGGTAGAGCTCATCATTTCAGAAACAAAAGGTTACCCTTATTTTCTTCAAGAATGGGGTAAACATGCTTGGGATATAGCATCACAGAGCCCCATTACTGTTAATGACATCGAATGCGCATCTAAGGAGGCGATTGCAACTTTAGACGAGAGTTTTTTTCGTGTGCGCTTTGACCGCCTTACACCTAAGGAAAAACAATATTTACGTGCAATGGCAGAATTAGGCCCTGGGCCGCACCGATCAGGTGATATTGCCGGCGTATTAATCCGTGAAACGTCATCATTAGGGCCTATACGAAGTAGTCTAATTGTAAAAGGTATGATTTGGAGCCCAACTCATGGTGATACCGCTTTTACAGTGCCATTGTTTGATAAGTTTATGAAAAGAATTGTGCCGGATAAGGACTGGTAGAGGTTGCGATTTAAGCTAAATATATCCATGACTATCATTCGTCATGCCTTTAAAAATATAGTGGAATATAAAAGGGTTTTTTTTCAGGAAAAGTTAGGGATAAATGTGAAGCGAAGTGTCGGTGCTGTTTATTTGTTTTTACGCTGTTTTACAGGGGTTAATGCGTGTAGTAAATTTGTCGCTACAGCTTAATTATATCAGCATAGCGTTCAGTAAATTTGTAGTAGATTACAGTTTGGAGAGTTCTGTAAGTGATTGATTTTTAATTTATAAAATTATGAATATTGTTCTCTTAATCCATAGGTTCGGGGTTCGAACTCCCGACACCCCACCAATTAAATCAAAGGCCTTTTTTAGTTTAAACGTAACCAGTTTGTAAGCGCATTGATTTAATGTTCGATGTAAATCATCAATATTTAGTATGGTAAAACTCTGGCAATATTTATCGGAGCTTAAGGTAGTCCTTACAGCTAAATTCAGATTTTTTTTTATCAATGAGTTGATGGCATTGATAGTTCCCGAATTCAAACTTGGTGCTTAGGTTTAACTTACATCTCGGCAAGACAGTCGAGTGCTTCTGAAAGAGTAGACACGGCATGAATTTCTAAGCCTTTAATGACGGTTTTCGGTGCATTGGCTTTGGGGATGATCGCTTTTTTAAAGCCATGTTTTGCCGCATCATTCAAGCGTGCCAGGCCATTAGCGACGGGTCTGATTTCACCACTGAGGCCAATTTCGCCAAAGAAGAATACATCATGAGGGATGATTTTATCTCTTAGGCTGGAAACAATGCCGACGACTATAGCCAAATCAGAACTGGTTTCTGTGACTTTAATGCCGCCAACGACATTGGCGTAGATCTCATCTTGCGCTGTAAAAATACCGCCGTGCCGATAGAGGACGGCTAGTAACATCGCTAGTCTATTTTGATCGAAACCCACAGTAAGTCTTCTTGGATTTCCATATTGACACTCGGTGACTAAAGCTTGAATTTCCACTAACAAGGGTCTTGTTCCCTCCCATAATACCGTCACAACGCTACCAGATGATGGTTTTTCAGCTCTATTTAAAAACATGGCTGAAGGATTTTTAACTTCTTTAAGTCCTGAGCTATCCATAGCAAAAAAACCCAATTCTCCGACACTGCCAAAGCGATTTTTATCGGCTCTTAATACGCGAAAGCGCGCGTCATCAGTACAGCTCAGCATGACTTGGGTGTCGACGATATGGCTCAAGGTCATAGGGCCTGCCAGAGATTGATCTTTAGTTACATGTCCTATCATAAAGATAGAGACATGATTTTTTTTTGCGTATTGGGTGAGGTAACTGGCCGATTCTTTAACTTGAGAGACAGAGCCTGGGGTAGCATCGGTCTCTTGAGTATGCATGACTTGTATTGAATCAATAACTAGGATTTGTGGCTTGATAGTATCTAATATATCGCAGATGCGCTGTACGGATGTTTCCATTAACATCATGATTTTATCAGCAGGTAACTTGAGGCGGTTGGCGCGTTCAGCAATTTGTTGCAGTGATTCTTCACCCGATACATATAAAACGCTAACACCTCGATCAGCAATATTAGCGATGGCTTGTAATAATAGAGTGCTTTTGCCCGCTCCAGGTGCGCCGCCTAATAACACCACGCTGCCTGTAACAATACCGCCACCTAATACGCGATCAAACTCTGAAATGCCGGTAGAAATGCGTTCAGCTAACGATAAATTAACGTCTGATAATAATTTAACTTCGGATTGACTGCCCGCATAACCGCTACGACTACTCTGTTCTTTACTAGCCGAGCCTAATCTTATTTCTTTGATGGTGTTCCATTCACCACAACTGATACATTGACCTCCCCAGCGTGGATAATCGGCACCACATTGCTCACAAACGAAGGCGGTCTTTATTTTTTTAGTCATGTTTAATGAGGTATAACGATAAAGTGAAATTTTTAGATTGTTGAATACAGTATAGCTTTTTAGGAAAATTCTGTCGCAGAATGTAAAAAATTCTTATCGTTCCCACGTTCCGGCGTCACTGCCATTAAGTTAAGTAATCTGTGTCTGGAGTAAAACAGCTTCAGCTGTTTTAAAACGCAATAGCTGAAGCTATTGCACTCCAAGTTTTTACTATTTTCTCTTAACTGTGGGCAGTGCCGCTCCGCGTGGGAACGATAAGAAAAGCTTCCACTACTGTTTTGTACCGTCTTAACTGTTTTAGCTTTGAATTGACGCTACCGTTGGACTTATCGATTATTGAGCCGCAAGTTTCGCCCGTTATCATTTTAAAGCCAGAACCGCTTCGCGGTGTTCGGATTCTGGTAGCCGAAGATGGTGCTGTTAACCAGAGGATTATTAAACGCGCACGTTTTGTATTGCTAGCTGTAGGTGTTTATTGAGACAGTACACTGTTTTAAGGTTAGAATATCGGCACATAGTCACGGAGTATAACCATACTCAGTGTACGAATTAATGATAATCATAGGACGGCAAAATGATTGAAATAACTGAAGTACCGAGTCCTTTTTGCGGTATAGGCACAGATGATTTAACCATTAGGGTTGAAGGGGTATCGCTAAAAGTAATTGACAATGGTTGTGCGATTAATACGCCAGCATTTGAACAAGCAATAACAGATACTAGCCCCAGAGTAAATGGCAAGGAAGTCCATTTGGATATTGCTATAGCAGCAGCAGCGGCTTTATTAAAAGACACTCATTTGCCGGTGATTGGCGGCTGTGCCACTGATGTTAATGGTATGAGGGGGTTGTTAGCTTTAGCAGATCGCGTAGGTGCAGTGGTCGATAATATGAACTTTACCGGCGCACGTAATAACTTTTTAGCACTACAAGATTCTGGCTGGATGAATACCACGTTGGCAGAAGTTAAAAATCGCTGTGACTTGTTAGTAGTGGTAGGTACCGATTTAGAAGCCTTTGCTCCACGCTTTTTTGAGCGTTATCTATGGAACGAAGAAGCCATGTTTCTTGATGACACTAGTGCTCGTGAAGTTATTTATTTAGGAAAATCACCGTCTGGATCAGCCTCTACCTCACCGACTGGAAAACAGGCACAACTATTGCCTTGTGCAACGGAAGACTTACCTGACGTTATCGCCGTATTAAGAGCCCTGGTAAAAGGTCAGCCGATTATTGCAACAGCGGTTTGTGGTATCGCTGTTGCAGACTTACAAGCATTAGCGGATAAGTTTAAAGCGGCCAGCTATAGTGTAGTTACTTGGGCGGCAGCTGCCTTAACTTACGCTCAAGCTGAATTGACCGTGCAACAGTTGTCAGAAATGATTAAAGACCTGAATAACCAAAATACCCGTTGTTCTGGTTTGCCATTGGCGGGTAAAGAGGGTGATCAAACGGCTAATCAAGTGTGTGGTTGGACAACAGGTTATCCGGCAAGAACACGCTTTAGTGCAGGCTTCCCAGAATATGATCCTTTCTTGAACGATACCAAGCTATTATTAGCAAACGGTGAAGCCGATGCTTTGGTTTGGGTGCAAGCCTTTAATAGCAAATCGGTGCCACCAGAAACCACCTTGCCCACCATTGTGATCGCACGTTCAGGTATGGTGTTCACTAAGGAGCCAGAGGTGTTTATTCCTGTCGGTACGCCAGGTATTGATCATGTTGGTCATGCGTATCGCATGGATAACGTGGTCGCTATACGCTTGAAAAAATTACGTGAATCCGGATTGCCCAGTACCGCTGAGGTACTGAATGCCATTGAACAAGCTTTGTAGGAAAAAAAATGTTAATTAGATTAACCGGTGGTACCGTTTATGATCCAGCCAGTGGCATTGACGGACAGCAGCAAGATATTTATATTCAGAATGGCCGTATTATTGATAAGCCACTAGGTGAATTCAAAGTCGATCAAGATTACGATTTAAAAGGTAAAGTAGTGATGTCGGGCGCTATTGATATGCACACCCATATTGGCGGTGGTAAAGGTAATATCGCACGTACCTTATTACCTGAAGATCATCGTCAAGATCCCGTACATCGCAGTGATATTACCCGTTCAGGTTGTGGTCATGCCATGCCTAGTACGTTTGTAACTGGT
Source organism: uncultured Methylococcaceae bacterium (assembly GCA_903910205.1). GTDB lineage: Bacteria > Pseudomonadota > Gammaproteobacteria > Methylococcales > Methylomonadaceae > Methylobacter_C. The sequence continues at coordinate 7,121 of CAIVYW010000358.1, forward strand.
TATCGCTACGCAGAAATGGGCTATACCGCAGGCTTTGAGCCCGCTTTATTGCCGATTAATGCCCGTCAAGCCCATATGGAGATGGGCGATATTCCCATCTTGGATAAAGGCGGTTATGTCATGTTGGGTAGTGATGATTATTTACTGCGCTTATTGACGGCTAAAAAAGATCAAAAAGCCATTAATGATTATGTCGCGTGGACTATGCATACCGCCAAAGCCATAGGTGTTAAAGTCGTTAATCCCGGTGGCATTAATGCCTTTAAATTTAATCAACGCAAGTTAGATTTAGATGAACAAAATGCGCATTATGGTGTAACTCCCCGTGATATTTTACGTGTATTAGCAACGGCGGTTAAAGAATTGGGCGTGCCACATCCTTTACATGTGCATGGGTGTAATTTAGGTGTGCCAGGCAATGTACAAACCACTTTGGATACTATTCAAGGTATCGGTGGTTTACCTATGCATTTAACGCATATCCAATTTCATAGCTACGGTACGGAAGGTGATTTTAAATTTTCATCGGGTGCCGCTCAAATCGCTGAAGCGATTAACAACAATAAAAATATTACTATTGATGTCGGCCAAATTTTGTTTGGTCAAACAGTCACCGCATCGGGTGATAATATGCGTCAACATGCCAATCATAAACATGCCAGCCCTAATAAATGGGTCACTATGGATATTGAATGTGATGCGGGTTGCGGCGTAGTACCCTTTAAATATAAAGATCAAAACTTTGTTAATGCCTTGCAATGGGCCATCGGTTTAGAAACCTTTTTGTTGGTCAATGATCCTTGGCGCATATTCTTAACGACCGATCATCCAAATGGCGCACCGTTTACCAGTTATCCGCATTTGATCCGTTTATTAATGGATAGAAGTTTCCGTAATGATATGTTAGCTACCATTCATCCTGAAGCTCAAAAGATGACCACCTTAGCATCTATAGATCGTGAATATACGCTACAAGAAATCGCTATTATGACCCGTGCCGGCGCTGCAAAATTAATTGGCTTAAAAGATCGCGGTGGTTTAAGTGCAGGGAACTTTGCTGACATTACTATTTATACGGATAACACTGATCGACAAAAAATGTTTGAAAAACCAGACTATGTCTTTAAAGACGGTCAATTAGTGGTCGTTAATGGCAAAGTCGTTTCAACTAAATGGGGCACCACCCACGTCGTTAAACCAGACTTTGATCCTTCGGTAGAGAAAGGCTTAAAAGACTACTTTGATCGCTATCTAACCATGAAACTAGGTAATTTTAAAATCAGTGATGATGAGATTATCGAAGATGGACGTGGCAGTATAACGGTGCATCCGTTGAGTAGTTGATGAAAGCAAAGCATCATCTAATGTAAACGTTTCGTTTGGATATTGTCATAACACCATGAAGATATATATGGATAATTGCTGTCTAAACAGACCCTTTGATGATTAATCAAATCTTAGGGTGCATTTATGAGTTGAATTCGCGTCCGATCAACTACAACGTAAAGAACAATTAAAAAAAGCACTGGATAATGCTGTTGAACTTCGTATTTTTGAGGATATTGATGGTGTTGCTTGGCAGAATGAACAACGACAAGATCGTATATTGGTTACGTCAAATTACACCGATAGCAGCAACGTGTATTGAATATAATAAAACTCTGGCTACGCGCAATATTTCCGATTTCGAATGGATTGAAGGTCTTAAGGTCATTAATCCATTGCTGTAAAATTTATCAGCTATCTATATTAACAATGAGCAAAAAATATGATTATTAACGGTGTAAGCATAGACGCAACCTTCGCTGAAGCGTTTCCTATGAAAGCGACCCGCGCCATTATTACTGCGCAAAATGAAAAATGGGCCATGATCTCAGCCCAAGCTATGACAGGTTTTGCAACCTCAGTGATTGCTTGCGGTTGCGAGGGCGCTATCGAGCGCGTCTTAGATCCTTCAGAAACCCCTGATGGACGTCCTGGCGTTGCGGTTATGATTTTTGCTATGGGTGGTAAAGGCTTGGCTAAACAATTGGAAACGAGAGCAGGGCAGTGCGTATTAACGTCGCCCACGTCTGCTTTGTTTGCAGGGATTGATGGCGGCATTAGAATCCCTCTGGGTAAAAACTTACGCTATTTTGGAGATGGCTTTCAAAGCTCTAAATTAATCTCAGGTAAACGTTATTGGCGTATTCCAGTCATGGATGGTGAGTTTTTAGCTGAAGCGACTACGGGGCAGGTTGATGCCATCGGTGGTGGTAACTTTTTAGTCTTGGCAAAATCACAACCGCAAGCTTTAGCCGCGTGTGAAGCTGCGATTGAAGAAATGCGCAAAATCCCTAATGTCATTATGCCTTTTCCTGGTGGTGTGGTGCGCTCAGGTTCTAAGGTTGGTTCAAAATATAAAACCTTGGGCGCCTCGACTAATGATGCTTTTTGTCCTACCTTAAAAGGCGCAACACGTACTGATTTATCGCCATAAATTGAATCGGTGATGGAAATTGTTATTGATTGTTTAAAGAAGGAAGACATCGATAAAGCCATGCGCGTTGGTATTCAAGCCGTCTGTGATTTGGGTGCCAAAAATGGCATCAAACGCATTAGCGCCGGTAATTATGGCGGTAAATTAGGGCCATTCCACTTTCACTTGCAGGAGATTATGGCATGAAGGCTTTAACATTAACCCTGAAAAATAGCCCAGAACAACGCATAGATATGTCGCCGCTAGCCTGTCAGCTATTAAAAGCCTTGGCAATAGAAGATATTGCGGCAATAACCTTGCAAAGTGGCAAACGTAAGCTGCGCGTCTATGAGTTATTTACGATTGAGGGCTCAGATAGCCAACAACTCATCATTAAAAACAGCCATGAGAAACTTGATTTTATCGGTAAAGACTTAGAGGGCGGCAGTATCAGTGTTGTCGGTGATGCCGGTGCTTATTTGGCGATGGGTATGAAAGCGGGCGACATCAAAGTATTGGGTAATGCTGGCTTGTACGCAGCCTGTGAGATGAAAAAAGGTTATTTAGAAATCTCAGGTAATGCGGGGGATTTTTTAGGTGCAGCCTTACCGGGCAACAAAATGGGCATGAAGGGCGGCACTATTTTGGTTAAAGGCAATGTGGGTCAACGCGCCGGTGACCATATGCGTCGAGGTAATATTTTAATCGAGGGTAATGCCGGTGATTATTGTGGCTCACGTATGACAGCAGGCACTATTGCCGTTATGGGGCAAACAGGTCGTTATTTAGGCTATGCCATGCGTAGAGGCACTTTATTGTTATGGAATCAGCCACAATTGTCGGCCAGTTTTAATGATTGCGGTGCACATACCTTAGCGTTTTTGCCGATATTATTCGCTTCATTTAGAACTTTAAATTCTAGGTTTGCTGATGTGACGCAGTCTTTTAATCGCGTACAACGTTATGCCGGCGATATGTCAGAAATGGGTCGTGGCGAAGTCTTAGTTAAAATATAATCATTCGATTAAGGTTGTTTATATACGGATTATCTAAACAACCCTACATCTTTAATTGCCTTATCTATCTGCAACCGCAAGCATATTTTAAGTCCGTAAGTCGTAGGGTGGATTCGCGACAGCAATCCGCCACACATTCGCAAGCTTGAAAACAATCGAACAAAAAATCTCACGAGTAAACATGCAAGTGAGGATTAGTTTATCGCTCCGTTTGTGGCGGATTGCTAGCGCGAATCCGCCTTACGCGAATATTCCGTACAGATTAAACCGCCGTACGGCCGTGTGAGCAGTGATGCTTAACGAGCGTACCTTTATGTTAGATTAGGTGATTATTTTTGAAACAGGCTCGCAATAATCCGAAGTACCATCCGGTGTTACTACAGCGAAGCGAAATTTATAACGCTTCATAATTTCTAAACCTTTGACCTCAATAGTGGCGCGTGTGGTAGTGCCGATATCAACCCATACTCCATCCGTTCCATCGTCTGACACTTTAGACATTTGCCATTTATACGCCGTCCCTCTCTCTTTAGCTTTAGCCACTAATTTAGCATCACCTGAATGCTCACCATCAAGCGCCGCCAGCTCGGGTTTAGGCGTTATGACCGGTTGTTTAGAAACATGAAAGCCACTACTTAATATGCTGGTTTCATCACCTGCGGCGATGCGCTCTACATAATGAGCTAAGTTTCTATAAAGCGTATCAGCTCGTTCTGCTGCATCATGCAGCGCAGACATCGCAGCCGGCCCACCTTCTTTAGCTGCCTGCATTGCAGCTTCTAAGGCATCAACCACCGCTATTGCCTCGGCTTCAGGAATGTCGGGTGTAGGATATAAGGGATTGCCGTACAACTGTCCATTCACATGGCGAAAAAAGCTGATTTTCTCAGCCATAGCATATTGAGCAAAGTCGAAGACTGGTTTTAGTTTTTTCATAGCGTTACCTATCAAGTGAGAGTTATTGTTGTGTTATCAATGTGTACAAAGCCATGGCTGGCTATATTTTTCCACCTTTTGTCAGTTTAATGTTCTTCTCGTCGGTTTGACGTACTTCTGCTCAGTTTGATGTACTTCTGCTCAGTTTGATGTACTTCTGCTCAGTTTGATGTACTTCTGCTCGGTTTGATGTTCTTCTGCTCGGTTTGACGTACTTCTGCTCGGTTTGATGTACTCCTGCTTGGTTTGACGTACTTCTGCTCAGTTTGACGTACTTCTGCTCAGTTTGACGTACTTCTGCACGGTTTGACGTACTTCTGCTCAGTTTGATGTACTTCTGCTCGGTTTGACGTACTTCTGCTCGGTTTGATGTACTTCTGCTCAGTTTGACGTACTTCTGCTCAGTTTGACGTACTTCTGCTCGGTTTGACGTACTTCTGCTCAGTTTGATGTACTTCTGCTCAGTTTGACGTACTTCTGCTCGGTTTGACGTACTTCTGCTCGGTTTGATGTTCTTCTGCTCAGTTTGATGTACTTCTGCTCGGTTTGACGTACTTCTGCTCAGTTTGATGTTCTTCTCGCCAGAAGGATAGTCTAGTCGCCTTGTTAATCTCTCTATAGCCGAATGGGTCTAAAAAACAATCTACTAGGAAATAAAACTGCTAGCTATTTTATCAAGTGAAGTTACTAAAATAACCAAGCGCCTAAAAAGCCAATAAACTGAAAAACGACAGTAAAAACAAAGACAATTATAAATAAAGCTGTAGCGATTTAAATGAAATAAGCTTAAAACAATCTAGTGATATACCTAAGTTTTTTTGAAGTATTGCACAAAGAAAATAAATAAACAAACTATTTATGCGACTGATTTAAAATGTAGCAAAGATAGCATTAGTTCGTAGCTTCGATACAGCAAGACGAAATCAAGAATTTACAGTACTTAGACCTCCTCGATTCCAGTATGATATTCTTTTAAGTTAAGTACTGTAATACATAGAAAAGTATGACAATATATAACCGATGAAATTATCGGAATATGCAAAGAAGATTGGTGTTACTTATAAGACAGCTTGGAATCATTATCAAGCGGGTCTAATCCCTAATGCCAGAAAATTACCATCAGGTATTATTGTTATTTTTGAAGATGAAAGTAAGGATGTTCATTATAAAACAGCCGCTTACTCAAGGGTATCGTCCTCTGAAAATAGACCAAACTTACTATCTCAATCTAAAAGGGTTCAGGATTTTTGTGCAGCTAAAGGGTGGGTAGTTTCAGAAGTAATTGAAGAGTGTGCCAGTGGACTTAATGATGAGCGAC
>CAIVYW010000359.1 GCA_903910205.1 uncultured Methylococcaceae bacterium
CCTGCCTAAATGTATCGATAATGAAATTATTCGAGGCGATCTTAAGCGAGCCGTTGCCCTACCTTCAAAGAGTATTCTGTTTAACATTGATCAAAAAGCGGACGTTATCAGTAAGACCCAAATTGACGCGTTGCTAGCTGTTTTTGTAAAAGTCTTTGATGAACGCTGTGGTTACTACGGCAAACAGGGCCACATTGCCCAGTTTGAAAGGGACTTGGACAGTCGGGATTTATTTGAACCCTTTAAAACGGCTTACCAAATCTTGGCCGGAAAAGAGTGGCATAAAGGACGCGAACAAGCACTTTTAGAGGGGCCCAGTATTGCAAAAGCCTATGCCAATGTCACCGGCGATCCAGAAACAACGGCCTTAGGCATACTCGACAAATACAGAAACCAATACAAAGTTTCAATTGAAGATTTTGCTGATCAAGTTAAAGCTTACATTGACCGACAAGCCCCTGACTTTAGGCTGAACTTCTTTGTTGATGAAGTGGGGCAGTACATAGCAGAAAACGTAAAGTTAATGACTAACTTGCAAACGATTGCTGAAAGTCTTGCCACCAAATGCAACGGGCGAGCTTGGGTTATTGTTACCGCACAAGAAGATATGACCACCATAGTCGGTGAAATGAGTCACCAGCAGGGTAACGATTTTTCCAAGATCCAGGATCGTTTTAAAAATCGCATGAAATTGACCAGCTCTGATGTGGCTGAAGTCATACAAAAACGCTTGCTGCTAAAAAATGATGATGGCGTACAGTTGCTAACGGATGTTTACCATCAACAAGCCAACAACTTTAAAACCTTGTTTGATTTCGCTGATGGGTCTAAAACGTATCGTAATTTTAAGGATCGCGAACATTTTGTGCATAGTTACCCCTTCATCCCTTATCAGTTTGAACTATTTCAGGCGGCGATTACTAATCTTTCCCAACATAATGCTTTTGAAGGCAAAAACAGCTCGGTAGGTGAGCGGTCAATGCTGGGCGTATTTCAGCAAGTCGCCATTCAAATCGGTAACCATCAAATGGGTCAACTTGCCACCTTCGATTTGATGTTTGAAGGCATACGCACCGCCGTAAAAGCCAACATTCAGCGGGCTATTTTACAATCAGAAAAACAACTTGATAGCGCCTTCGCCATTCGTCTGTTAAAAACCCTTTTTCTGGTCAAATATGTTAAAGAATTTAAACCAACGCTACGCAACCTGTGCATCTTGATGCTGGATGGTTTTAGTCAAGATCTACCACAATTGCGCAAGAACGTCGAAGAGGCGCTTAATTTGTTGGAACAACAGACCTATATTCAGCGTAATGGTGATTTTTATGATTACCTAACCGATGAAGAAAAAGATGTTGAGGAAGAAATTAAAAATACTGAGGTAGAATCAATTGAAGTTGCCGCTGAACTAGAAAAAATTGTTTTTGAGCATGTCATCAAGAACAAAAAAATTCGATACGATGATAATGGACAGGATTATGCCTTTTCAAGAAAACTCGATGAGCGCTTACAGGGACGTGACTATGAATTAACTATTCATGTGATTAGCCCTTTTCATGAATTTTCCGACAACCAAAGTTCGCTGCTGATGCATTCTTTTGGTCGGGATGAATTGTTGGTGGTTATGACACAAGATGAACGTCTGGTGCGTGATATTTTGATGTATAAACGCACCGAAAAATACATTCGTCAAAATATTCAAATAACACAACAAGAAGCTATTAAACGCATTCTTGCCGATAAGGGTTTTCAAAATAGAGAACGTTATGCCGAGCTACAGCAACGCACACAAACCTTGTTAGGCAAAGCCAGACTTTATGTGGCAGGCAGTGAAATAGATGTTGGTGGTGACGATCCACAAACCCGAATCAATCGCGGATTTCATGAACTTATTACCCGAGCTTATCCCAACTTACGCATGTTACGCGGAATTACTTATACAGAAAATGATGTTGGCAAGTATCTTAAGCATTCGCAAGATAGTTTATTGGGTAACGATGCCATCCCCTTGGCAGAATCAGAACAGGAATTACTGGCCTTTATCCAAAGCAACAACCGTAGCGGCATTCGCACCACGTTAAAAGGTGTGCTAGAGAAGTTCGAGCGCAAACCCTATGGCTGGTACTACGCAGCGGTGCTTTGCATTCTTGCTAACTTATGTGCAAGAGGTAAGGTAGAGGTAAGAACAGACGGCAATATTCTTGAAGAAGATGAGTTAGAGCGAACACTACGTAACAGTCGAGAACAAGGCAATATTGTACTTGAGCCACAAGTTGATTTTACTGGCTCACAAGTGCGTAATCTCAAAGAGTTTTATGAAGACTTCTTCGACTCACAGCCACGCGCTAATGAAGCAAAGGCATTGGGGAAAGAAGCCGGCGAAGCACTACAATTACTGATCAATCAAATTAGCCCCTTAGCGTCTCAAACAGCGCTTTACCCTTTTTTAAAAGCGTTAACCCCTGTCATAGAGACGTTAACCGCTCTAAGTGGTAAACCTTATGCTTGGTACTTAACCGACTTTTTACGCTTGGAAGACGAGCTACTGGATTTTAAAGAAAATATCATTGATCCTGTACGAAAGTTTATGAATGGCCCTCAGAAAGGTATATTTGACAGTGCCAGGCAATTTGTTTTGGCCCAAGATGCCAACTTTTCTTATTTAGAAAATGATGATTCCCCTCAAATAATTGAGGTACTGGCGGACCCAGAGTGTTTCAAGAATAACCGGATGCAACAAGTCAAACTGCTGGTTGATACGTTACAAGTCAAGGTTACTTTGCAGATAGACGCAGAAATAAATCTAGCCAAAGCCGCTGCTTTTTCACTACAAGAACGATTATGCGGTATGTCAGAATACATGGCGTTATCAGTGGAGCAACAAGCGCAAATCTCACAGCCTTTTAATGAGTTTATCCAGACGATAGAGAGGCAAAAATTGATTGCCGTAATTCGCGATACCATGAGACGCTTCGAGGAAGCGGATTATCAACGCTTACTCTCCAAAATGACGTCTTGGTCACAGCCCCTACCTACTCAGCCAAACGATCAAAACGACGATAGTAAAATCAAAGAGCCTGCTGCTGGTACCCAAAAAACCGAGATTAAATTAGAACCTCGAATTGAATATATTCCTAGTCGATCCGTTCGTGTTATTTTTGATAAAGCCTGGCTTGCTGATGCATCTGATGTAGACAGCTATCTGGATGCCATGCGTGACGGGTTGTTGGTGGAAATTAATAAAGGTAAGCGGATTCAGATTTAACTAAATCGTTAAACCAGTCATCTTAAAATGAGAAAAGATATGAACATTAATGCAAGCATCATAGACCAACGGATTAACGGTATTATCGAAGATCACCCTGAATGGTTACCTGAAGGAAGTGATCTTGATAAGAAAAAATCTGCAGCTTTTACCCTGCTTTGTATAGCAACTGCGCTTGATATCTCAATGGAAGAATCTGCTGAATTATTAACTGACGGAGGACAGGATGCAGGTGTCGATGGCTTGCATGTTGGAGAGGTCGAAGATGGCGAGTTTATGATTACTATTTTCCAAGGAAAATATAAAGTTAAAGATTTGTCCGGTGCTGCAAATTTCCCTGAAAATGGCGTACAAAAAGCGATTAACACCATACAAGTGTTGTTCGACCCTGCTCGAAAAGTAGCATTAAATAAACGGATTGAACCAAAGATTGAAGAAATACGCTCTTTAATAAGAGACGCTTATATTCCAACCGTTCGAGTTATCTTATGTAATAACGGTGCTTCATGGACCACCGAAGCTCAGCGTTGGCTGACTGATGCTGAAAAGAGTTATGGTGACAAAGTTAATTTTGCGCATTTTAATCATGACTCGATTGTGAAAATTTTACAGCGGAGTAAATCTGTTGACACGCAATTGGTATTAAATGGTAAAGCCATCGTCGAAGATATGAACTTTCTACGCGTGCTCATTGGTAGAATTTCTGTTCAGGAAATACATCGACTCTTTACTCAGCATGGTGACAAGCTTTTAGAAAGAAATATACGTCGTTATTTGGGCTTACATTCTAATCGTGTCAATCTGGCGATTCATGAAACACTAACGGATCCTCGTAAATCGGATAAATTTTATTTTTATAACAACGGTATCACGGTAGTCTGCGACAAATTTGATTACAACGCTTTTCAAAAAGAAGATTATCAAGTTCAAGTTAAAAATATGCAGGTTATCAACGGTGGTCAAACCTGCCGAACTATTCAAGAGACTTTAAATGACAGCACATTACAGTCAACTTCTCCTGAATCTGCTTATGTGATGATTCGTATTTATCAGCTTGCCGAAACAGAAAAAGACTTTGTCAGAGATATTACTTGCGCTACAAACAGTCAAAATCCGGTTGATTTGCGTGACTTGAAATCAAATGATGAATTACAGAAACAACTTGAAATGGGTATACAAGATTTAGGTTATACCTATAAACGACAGCGTGAAGAAGGTTCTGGGGGTTCTAGCGTGATTACTAGTTCTATTGTAGCCGAGTCAGTTTTGGCTATTTGGCGAGCAAAACCTCATCAAGCCAAGTTTCGTCGTAAAGAACATTTTGGTAAGTTATATCAGGAAGTATTCGATAGCTTAAATGCAGCTCAAGCTCTATTGGCTGTGTTGATTTTTAGAGCAGTAGAAAATGAACGTAAACGGCCCACTCAAGCAAACCCGGCTGATTTTTTACCTTATGCCTCTCATTACATTAGTATGCTCATTGGTAGAAATTTATTACAGAATCAAAAGATTGCTTATAAGGATATTTCGCATCGCAATATTAAAACGTTACTTGACGCATTTGAGGCGCAACAAGTCGAACAACATCAACAAGCCACAGCGGAAATCAAAAAAGCCTTGTTGGCTTGCTATGGTGATAGACCCATTTCCCTTCAACAATTATCAGCAACATTCAGGCGCGGTGATTTACTTGAAATGTTGAGTATTTAAATACAATGGATACCGCAAAACTAAAAAAATTCGCCCAATATGCCCGTCGCAGTTTGATTGATCAGGTTTCAAGTAAAGTGGCTTTGGTACTGGCAGAAGATAGTGCGGCACGACGTGAGAACTCGGCGGCTATCAACAAGCTTGAAGAACAGATTAGCGAGCATGGCAAAGATCAGGTGATCGAAAAGATTGCTTATATCTGGTTTAACCGGTTTTGCGCCTTGCGGTTTATGGATGTCAACCGTTATACCCGTATTGGTTTGGTATCACCCATCGAAGGACAGTTTCAGCCGGAAATTCTGGCTGAGGCCAAGATGGGGCATATCGACGAAGAGTCCGTTCCCGAAAAGATACGCCAACAGATTTTTGCCTTACTTGGCGGTACTGCGCCCAGCCAAGATCCGCAAGCCGAGGCCTACCGATTGTTGTTAGTCGCGGCCTGTAATGATTATCATAAGGCTATGCCTTATCTGTTTGAGCGTATCGCCGATTACACCGAACTCTTAATGCCCGATGACTTGCTTTCTGGCAACTCCATTTTAGCTTACACCCGCGAGGCAATGACTGCTGATATGTGTCAGGATGTGGAAGTGATCGGCTGGCTGTATCAGTTTTATATTTCCGAGAAAAAAGACAAGGTTTTTGATGATCTAAAGAAAAATAAAAAGATCACGCCAGAAAACATCCCGGCCGCCACCCAACTGTTTACGCCGCATTGGATTGTGCGCTATCTGGTCGAAAATTCTTTAGGCCGTCTATGGATGCTCAACCGTCCTAACTCAACGCTATTTGAGAAGATGGAGTATTACATCCATCCTGATGAAGACGTCGAGACCGACTTTCTGCGCATTAATAAGGCTGAAGAGATAAAAATCGTTGATCCCGCTTGTGGTTCCGGGCACATGCTGGTGTATGCCTTTGATCTGCTGTACGCCATTTATGAAGAAGAAGGCGTTGATCCTTCTGAAATTCCTGAAAAAATTCTGACGCATAACCTGTACGGCATCGAAATTGATGAACGTGCCGGAGAGCTGGCTGCTTTTGCCTTAACCATGAAGGCCAGAGCCAAACAAAAACGCTTCTTTAGAAAACCGGTTCAACCCAACATCTGTGTGCTAAAGGCTATTCATTTCGATGAAATGGAAATCAATGAATACATGGATTTTGTAGGACAGGATATTTTTACGCTCGGCTTAAAAGCCACCTTGAGTCAGTTTGAAGAAGCCGATAACTTTGGTTCCTTGATTCGCCCTGAAGTCACCAACGTGCAAGGCATGTTAGAGATTCTGAATGCAAAAGACGTGTCCAGCCATCTATTTTACAGCCTCACTCATGAGAAAGTTTTGCAGGTATTAAATCAGGCTGATTTTCTCAGCCCAAAATATCAGGTAGTGATTGCCAACCCGCCGTATATGGGGGGCAAAGGCATGAATGGGCGAATGGGTGCTTGGCTCAAAGATAATTATCCTGATGTAAAATCAGATTTGTTTTCAGCTTTTATTGTACGTAATACCGAACTCGCGTTGCCTAAAGGCCAGTTAGGCTTTATGACGCCTTTCGTGTGGATGTTTATTTCATCATACGAGAAGCTAAGAAGTTTTCTAATTGATAAAAAAACGATTACCTCATTAATTCAACTTGAGTATTCTGGATTTGAGGGAGCAACAGTGCCCATCTGTACGTTTACAATTGAAAATGCCCATAAGCCTAATTACAAGGGTGGATATGTTCGTTTATCTGATTTTAAAGGGGCTGCAATCCAAGGGCCAAAGGCATTGGAAATAATAACGGAACAAAATAAAAAACAAAATATTACCAAAACGGCACTCGTCTAAACCATGTCTTTCATCCTCGAAACCCTGTTACAACAGCCTGAAGGCAAGACTTTAGAATTTAAGCGAGATTTATCCTCGCCTAAACCGTTGTTAAAAACCTTGGTTGCATTTGCCAATACCGCAGGCGGGCGTTTAGTCATTGGCGTCACGGATGATTATCAACTTATCGGCGTTGATGATCCGTTGACCGAAGAAGAGCGACTTTGCAATTTAATCGCGGATGCCATTTCACCGCGATTGGTGCCTAACGTCGAAATGGTCACGGTTGAAGGCAAAACCTTATTGGTGGTTGAGGTCTATCTCAGCAATTCACGCCCGCATTGGCTTAAGGCAAAAGGGTCTGAGTTGGGCGTTTATGTGCGCTTGGGTTCTACCAATCGCCAGGCAGATCGTGAACTGATTGCCGAGTTGCAGCGTTCGGTTGACGGTGTGGCCTTTGATGCTTTGCCGATGCCGGAGCTGTCTATCGATGATCTGGATTTAGCCGCTGCACAAGTTTTGTTTGGTCATGATCGACGTTTGGATGAGCAAAGCTTGCTCACCTTGCGTTTGCTTACCGATTATCAGGGGCGACGAGTACCCACCAAAGGCGCGGTGCTGCTGTTTGGTAAACAACGCAGCGTGCATTTTGCGGATGCCTGGATACAATGCGGGCGTTTTATGGGCACCGAAAAACTGGATATTTTTGACCATCTCGACATCCATGCACAGCTACCCACGGCAGTGGACGAGATCATGCTGTTTTTAAAAAAACATGCGTTTCGTGGTGCCGATTTAACAGAAGTACGCCGCAAAGATGTGTGGAGTATTCCGCTGGGCATCCTGCGTGAAGCCGTTATCAATGCCCTTGTTCATGCCGACTATTCCCAGCGTGGCGCACCGATTCGGATCGTGTTTTTGGATGACCGCATTGAAATCGATAATCCTGGATTGTTCTTGCCTGGCTTAACTCTGGAAGACATTAAACAAGGCACTTCAAAAATTCGTAACACCGTCATTGCCCGTGTGTTCAGAGAACTGCATTTAATTGAGCAATGGGGCACCGGCGTGCGACGTATTTTTACCGAAGCCAAAGCACTTGGACTGCCTGAACCTCAGCTTATTGAAACAGGTATGCGGGTGCGCTTCATTATTCCGTTATTGGAACCGGTACGCATTCACCCCCCCCCCAAAAAAAAACAGAGCAATGAAAAACCGGAGGCACAAGTTGAACAACGGCTAGAGTCGCGGCTAGAGTCGCGGCTAGAGTCGCCACTCGCCGCTAAAGTATTAGTAAAGCTACATGAGCAAGAAACAGGAAAATCCGCACTCGCACAATACCTCGGACACAAATCGGTTTCCGGCGAACTTCATAAACAAGTTAAACGATTGTTGGAGATGGAACTGATTGAAATGACACTGGCAGACAAACCTAATAGCCGTTTGCAGAAGTATCGGTTAACGACAAAAGGGCTAGAGCTGATTAGCCATAAAAGATTACCGTATTAACAAAAGCCACCCAACGGGTGACTAATTGAAGAGAAAGAGATTACCTATTTTACCGGCTCTGATCACTTGGCAATTCAGTACCCGTCGGGTACTAAATTTTTGCACTGGCCTGGAAGTTGGAGCTTCCAAGACTACATTCTTAAGCTGAAGCTTGGGAATGAGGGTAAACGTAATACACTGTAATACATGGAAAATAATGAGTAGAGGAATTGCAGATGAATAAGAAAACATTGGAAAATAAGGCAGAGATGGGAGGTGTCAGAAAACCCGAAGACACTTCTATGGAGCGTGAGTTCTCTCTTGAATCATCAGAATATCGGGAGTGGCTTGCGGATATTAAAAAGCGGATATCCAGAGCTCAAGTTAAGGTGGCATCAGTAGCCAATAAGGCATTGATTCATTTTTACTTTGAACTGGGAGAAATGATTTTTCGCAAGCAGTCTGAAAGTAAATGGGGGGACGGTGTTATTAGCCAGTTATCGAATGATTTGCAAAAAGAATTTCCTGGTTTAAAGGGAATTTCGAGATCAAATCTGAAATATTGTAAGCGTTTTTTCTTGTTTTATGGCAGTTTACAAGAGCCACAACGGCTTACTCCCGTTGAAAACAACACTTGGAGGGCAATTGGTCAACAGGCTGTTGACCAATTGCCCTGGGGGCATAACATTCTGATTTTTACTAAGTCAAAAAGTCTTGATGAAGCCATGTTCTACATCAATAAAACGCTTGAGGAGGGTTGGAGTCGTGATGTGCTGGCATTACAGTTTAAATCGAATTTTTACTTCCGTGCGGGAAAAGCAATAACCAATTTCAGCATGACATTGCCGCCACCTCAATCGGATTTAGCTCAACAGATATTGAAAGATCCTTATACATTTGATTTTCTCGCGATGACAGTTCCCTACCATGAACGGGATGTTGAAAGGGAGCTTATCAGGCATATCACTAAATTTCTATTGGAACTTGGCAAGGGCTTCGCATTTATTGGTCAACAATATCACTTGGTAGTTGGCGAGACAGACTATTACATCGATTTACTTTTTTACCATGTTGCTCTTAAATGCTATGTCGTGGTGGAATTGAAAAATAAGAAATTCATCCCCGAATACGCTGGCAAACTAAATTTTTATCTTTCTGCTGTGGACAGTTTAGTAAAACGTGCTGATGACAATCCAACCATCGGGCTTTTACTTTGCCGAGACAAAAATAACATTGAAGTCGAATTTGCGTTACGTGATTTGAAGAAACCTTTAGGCGTCAGTGAATATAACTTCACCGAGATTTTACCTGATGAATTGAAAAGCGCATTGCCTACGGTTGAGGAAATAGAGGCGGATTTGCATTTGTTGGAAGCACAGGCACACGAACGGCGATTGATTGAAGATCAGTTAGGCATTGATGAAACGGATGGAACGGACACAAGCGGCATCCACGAAAGACATGAACATAAAGAATCTGAAGGACAAGATGATGAGTAATGACAACACCAAAGCCAGTGACAATGTAGAGAAACACTTTTTCCGTGCGTCTACTGCTGACTTCAAGAAAATACCGGGCAGTCCGATTGCGTATTGGGTTAGTGATAAAGTAAGGCAACTTTTCAATACAGGCTTAAAAATTGGGGAAATCAGTGATGTAAAGACAGGGATGGCTACATCTGATAATGAACGATTTTTAAGATACTGGCATGAAATAAAATTTCAAGATATTAGTTTCCAGACAACCAATACAGAAGAAACTAAGTGTATTACCATGAAATGGTATCCGTACAATAAAGGAGGGGGTTTTAAGAAATGGTATGGAAACAGTGAATATGTTGTAAATTGGAAAAATGACGGTGCTGAGGTTAAACAATGGGTCGTCTCTAACCCGAGCGACCCTAATACTAATCATTGGTCCAGGCGCATAGTAAATACAGAATTTTTCTTCCATGAATCTCTTACATGGGGTGAAATAACTTCAAGCTCTCCCTCTTTTCGCTACTTGCCCAGAGGTTTTGTGATTGGAAATAAAGGGCCTGGTATTTTTCATAATGAGTTAAATATAAATCTTTTGTCTTATCTTAATTCGAAGATAGTTTTGGATATATTGAGTATTTTTAATCCAACGCTTACATTCAATATTGGTAGTATTGCAGCATTACCGCTACCTGGGAGTAATTATCTTTCAAAAACCAAAGATTGGATTGAGAACCTAATTAATCTTAGTCGGTCAGATTGGAACGCTTATGAATTATCTTGGGATTTCATCAGCTTGCCACTTTTAGATCCCGACTACCGTCAGCTTACATTAAACGCCACCTTTGGAAAACTTCGTACCCATTGGCAACAAATTACACAAGAAATGCAACGCCTTGAACAAGAAAACAATCGTATTTTCATTGACGCTTATGGTTTGCAAGATGAACTGACGTCCGAAGTGTCGTTGAAAGAAATCACCCTAACCTGTAATCCGCATTACCGTTACGGTAACAATAAAACCGAAGCCGAGTTAGAAGCGTTATTACTGGCTGATACCCTAAAAGAATTTATTTCCTACGCCGTAGGCTGTATGTTCGGTCGGTATGCACTGGAAAAGCCGGGATTGATCCTTGCCAATCAAGGCGAAACCATTGAAGACTACTATAAAAAACTACAAGATCCTCAAAATAAATTATTAAATATTAGTGTTGATTCGTGTTCATTCGTGGTTCAAAAACCAGACGTTTTGTTTCCTGCCGATGACGATAACGTCATCCCCATGCTGGATGGTGATTGGTTTACCGATGACGTGACCGAACGTTTTGGTCAGTTTCTAAAAGTGACATTTGGTGATGCCCATTACGAAGAAAATCTTAAGTTTATCGAGCAGGCACTGGGCAAAGACATCCGTAAGTATTTCTTGAAAGATTTCTACACCGACCATCTGAAGCGTTACAAAAAGCGGCCGATTTATTGGTTGTTCAGTAGTCCAAAGGGCACTTTTAATGCGTTGATCTATATGCACCGCTACCGCCCGGATACCGTCAGTGTGGTACTTAACGATTATCTGCGTGAGTTCCGCACCAAACTGAGCGCCCATAAAAATCATTTGGAAGCGGTCAGTATCAGTAGCAACGCCTCTGCTGGTGAAAAGACCAAAGCACTAAAGGATATTGAAAACCATCGTAAAATGATTGATGAACTGGATGTTTACGAACGTGAAGTGCTGTATCCGTTGGCGACCGAGCAAATAGAGATTGATTTGGATGACGGTGTAAAAGTGAATTACCAGAAATTTGGTGAGGCATTGAAGAAAATACCGGGTTTGGCGGCGAAGGAAGGATGATGTAGATGAAAATCTTGTATATTATTGCTGGGGCAAATGGCAGCGGTAAAACAACCTTTGCGAGCCAATACGCCAATCAAGAAAACTTAAAATTTATTAATGCTGATGAAATAGCTAAAAAATATGATCCGGACGATATTCAAAAGTATAAGGTTAAAGCGGGTAAAGAGTTTTTTAAAGAACTTAATATATCGCTGCAAGCAGATGACTCTTTTATTATTGAAACAACACTATCCGGTAAGTATTTGATACAAGTCATTAAAAAAGCCAAAGAAAACAACTTTAAAACTACATTGATTTACCTGTTTTTGGAAACAGAACAAGAAAATATTTACAGGGTAAAAAACAGAGTCCTCAAAGGCGGGCATCATGTGCCAACCCAAGACATTATTAGGCGCTATCATCGAAGCAGAAAATTGTTTTGGTCAGTTTATCGAGCCTTGGTTGATGAATGGTTGTTGTTTTTTAATGGTGATGACAATTTTGAACTGGTTGCTGTCACCCATGAGGTTTATGACGACACGTTATTAAAGCAATTTCTTGAAGGAACTGAATATGAATGAGTTGGAAAAAAAGATTTTAAAAGTGGCTACCAAAGCGGTTAAAGAAGCACAAATCGATAGCCTGCAAAGAGGCATTGCCAATGTTTACAGCAAAAATAAAAGACTCTACTTTCAATTACCCGATGGCACCATTACCGAGCAAGTCCCTGTTTTGTATCAAGCAAGCTCATAGCCTGATTACGTTGGCGAATAAACAATTAAAGATTAATTTGGATGAGGGGTAAAAGTGAATTATCAGAAGTTGGGTGTAGCACTCAAGAAAATACCGGGTTTGGCGGCGAAGGAGGATTGAGTATGCACATAGAACAATTGACGCTCAATAAATTTCGAGGGGCAAAGGAATTGCCGTTGGTTCTCCATGAACGTATGAATGTGTTTGTAGGCATGAATGGCGCCGGAAAGTCTACGGTATTGGATGCTGCCGCTATTTTATTGTCTTGGTTAATTAATCGTGTAAAAACGACATCTGCTTCCGGAAGACCTATTAGTGAAGTTGATATTCAAAATGGTTTTAATCATGCGAGTTTATCAATAAAGCTGAGTCACTACGCAACAACGTATGAATGGTCTTTAGTGAAATACCGTAAAGGCCGTCATCAGGATGAAAAATCATCATTGCAAGTGCTTAACCAGTTCGCAAATGTTTTAAAAAAGCATTTGTCTGCGGATGAGGGCGCTGTGAATTTACCTTTGTTTGTCTACTATCCGGTTAACCGTGCGGTTTTAGATATTCCGCTTAGGGTTCGTGGCCGACATAGTTTTGATGTTTTGTCTGCCTACGATGACGCTTTGACCGGTGGCTCTAATTTTAGAACCTTTTTTGAATGGTTTAGAGAATGTGAAGACCTTGAAAATGAAAACCGCAAATATTTAGATGAAGAGCTTTGTCCTGTTCCAGAACTTGAAGCAGTACGTCGCGCATTAAGCCAGTTTATGCCGACATTTAAAAATCTGACGGTAAGACGCGACCCGTTACGTATGGAAGTGGAAAAAAATGGTCAGCGTTTAATCGTCAATCAGCTTTCCGATGGTGAGAAATGTTTGATGGCAATGGTCGGTGATCTGGCCAGACGTTTGGCTATCATCAACCCGTTACGCGCTAACCCGCTTGAGGGTGAAGGGGTTATCTTGATCGATGAAATCGATCTCCATTTACATCCCAAATGGCAGCGCATGATTGTCCCCAAGCTTCGAGAAGTCTTTCCTTGTTGTCAATTTTTGATCTCGACGCATTCACCGCATGTTATCACGCATGTTCAGCCTGAATGTCTTTACTTGCTTGAACAAACCAGCACAGGCATGACGGCTCAACGACCCAGAGAATCCTATGGTAAAAATACCGACAGGATATTGGAAGACTTGATGGGGCTGGAAACTACACGGCCTGATAAAGTCAGTTTGGAACTTCATCGTCTTTATGAAGAAATTGATCAAGGTCAACTGGTTGATGCACGTCAAAAAATTGCGGACTTAAAAACCGAGATTGGTGAAGATCCTGAATTGGTAAAAGCCGAAGTGCTGATTAAGCGCAAGGAAATCATCGGGAAATGAAGCACATTATAAAATGTAGTGAACCGCAAGCCTTTGCCGATTGGAAAGATCAGGCTAATGAAGATTGGCAACCTGATTATGGTGATTTGAGTGGTGCGCCTAAAGAAGCGGTTAAAGAGGCACTTATGAAGGAACAAGGCTATCTTTGTTGTTACTGCGAGCGTAGATTGACCAATGACGATTCACATATTGAACACTTACGGCCCCAAAGTGATCCAGCCGTTGATCCATTGGATTTTGCCAATATGTTGTGTTCTTGTCAGAAGCAGTTAAAAAAAGGTGAACCACGCCATTGTGGCAATCTTAAAGATGATTGGTATGATGCGGCACTTTTGATATCGCCTCTTGATAGTGATTGTGAAAGCCGATTTGCTTTTATGGGTAATGGCGCTATAAAGCCGTCATTATTAACTGATACCGCTGCAACTGAGAGCATTAATCACCTTGGCCTTAATATACCAAAACTTAATGCTTTGCGTGCCAGTGCAATCGAACCTTTTTTGGAAGAGACTTTGAACGAAGCAGAGTTGAGGCAATTTGTTTCCGGCTATCTTGAAAAAGAGGCGAATGGACGGCATGGTGAATTCTGGACGACTATTCGTTATTTGTTTGGAGATTACGTAAGCGCATGAATAATCGTATTGTCCAAGCATTGAATAAACTCTTCGAGCGTCACCGTATTGTGTTTTGGTATGACACCAAACGGGAACTGCGTAACAGCTTTGAAGCATTGAACATGCCGGGTGTTGAGAAAATCGTGCTGCTTAATAACGAGTTTGGTGTTAAGCATCGTATCTTACGAGAACAACCCGAGCAAAAATTTCTGCTTTATCGTGATGGCCCGCAACCGGATGATTTGGATAATTGGTTGCTGGACGTGCAGTTGGCACAGGGCGAGTTTCGCACGGATCAGGTGGCTATTTTGTTGGCTGAAATGGAATTAAGCCTGGAATTTTCGGAGTTGGTGCGAGCCCATGCCGAGTTTTATCAGGCCATTAAGCGTAAAGAGTTATTAAAACGTATGCTTAATGCCGATGATACCTTTGGGGGGATTCGTTTAAAGATGCTGGCGGTTTGTGCCGGTTCCGAACCTCGATTGGATGCGGTCTTGGAATGTTTGCTGCAAGATTTGGCTGAAGGACGGAGCGATAAAATTAAATTGATGGGCCGCTGTAGTCTGGATGAGTTTTTTTGGGAACAAATGACCCGTTGTTACGGTTATAAATCGGACGAACCCAGTATTCATGATTTTGTTATCGAACTCTTTAAGTCTTGCTATGCGATGGGACTGGAGGGCGAGATTCGTTTAACAGCTGACGCTTTGGTATTTCTGAAACGCTGGAAAGACAGTCGGCAGTTTGAAGCGGGTTTTGAAACACTGTCTACTGAGTGCACGGATATTTTGGGCATTGAGCAAGATTTGGATAAGCGGGATTTTCGTGAACTGATTGAGCTTGATTATTTTCGTTTGATTGATCAGAAGATTATTAGTGATCTGGTTAACTGTGTAGCGTTAAGAACGATAACAAGTGGTGATGCCGCGATACTGGTGCGGCAACGTAGGCAAAGTCATTGGTATAAGGAATATCGGCATTTGTATGAGGCGATAGACTTTGCCGCGCAGTTTTTTCAAGCACTCAGCGACGTTAATTTAACGATGGGCAGTTTTGTTGAAGGCATTGAGCGTTACAGTCGGTTTTGGTTTCGTCTGGATCAGCTTTATCGAAAATTTACTTACCATGTCAGGCTATCCGGTCAGGCCACTTTAATGGGGTCACTGACGGAGCAAGTTGAAAATTTCTACTCCAATAATTATTTGCTTAAGCTCAATGATCAATGGCAGGCGTTTGTCGATACGGGCAAAAAATGGGAGGCTACGCCTGTTCTTTTACAGAGTAAGTTTTATGAGCGTTGTGTAAAACCCTTTTTAAATAAAGATAACAAAGTTTGTGTCATTATTTCTGACGCCTTGCGTTATGAAATTGGTGATGAGTTGCTCAGCCTTATTCGCCAAGAAGATCGATACGATGCGCAGTTAGAACCTGCTTTATCAATGCTGCCTAGCTATACACAATTGGGTATGGCGGCATTGCTGCCTAATAATGAATTAGCGCTGGCGAATAATGACACCGGCACGGTTTTAGTGGATGGTTTAAGTTCACAGGGTACGGTTAATCGAATTAAAATTCTTAATCAAGGGATTACTCAGCGGAGTACGGCGGTTAAAGCAGATGCTTTTATGGCACTTAATAAAGAGGATAGTCGGGCATTGTTGCGCGACCATGATGTACTTTATATCTACCATAATCGTATCGATGCGACTGGCGACAAACGCGAGTCGGAAGAACGGGTATTTGAGGCCGTTGAAGAGACCCTTCAGGAGCTGATTAAGTTAATTAAGAAGTTAACCGGCGCTAATGCCAATAATTTGATAGTGACCTCGGATCATGGCTTTATTTATCAAAACCGTGCGCTTGACGAAAGTGATTTTGCAGATGTTGAGCCCGAAGGTAATTCGGTGCTTTTTTACGACCGGCGTTTTGTGTTGGGGTTAGGTTTAAAAGAGCTGCCAAGTTTACGGAAATTTAAATCAACCGAGCTGGGCTTAGTGGGTGATGTGGAAGTGCAGATTCCTAAATCGATCAATCGACTTCGCTTGAAAGGTTCAGGCAGTCGTTTTGTGCATGGTGGGGCATCGTTGCAAGAAGTGGTTATTCCTATCCTTAAAATCAACAAGAAAAGGCAAAGTGATATATCGGCGGTTGAGGTAGATATTCTAAGGGGAGCCAGTTCGGTGATTACCTCAGGTCAGTTAGCCGTTGGGCTTTATCAGGCGCAACCGATGACAGATAAGGTACGTCCAAGAACGCTTAGAGCCGGTATTTATACCCAGTCGGGTGATTTAATTTCTGACTGTCATGATCTGACGTTTGATCTGGCCTCTGAGAATCCCAGGGAGCGAGAGCTGCAAGTGCGTTTTGTGCTAACCCGTAAGGCCGATGAAGCCAATGGCCAGGAAGTAGTATTGCGCCTGGAAGAAAAACACCCAGGCACCACACATTACAAAGAGTACAAATCACTCCGGTATTTAATACGGCGCTCATTCACCAGCGATTTTGACTTTTAAAGGACTATTTACTCATGAACGAACTTGACCAGAAAATAAATACACACTTTGCGGGGCTTGTTGTCCGTAAGGATCTTGTTAAAACCGTAAAGGGTAATGCGATTGTTCCCTCCTACGTTCTTGAGTATTTATTAGGTCAGTACTGCGCAACCAGTGACGAAGCTTCCATTCAGTCCGGTATTGAGACGGTTAAAGAAATACTGCGCAAACACTATGTGCATCGTAATGAAGCCGGCTTGATTCGTTCTCATATCAAAGAAAAGGGGCGTTATAAGGTCATCGACAAAATCGGCGTGGCGCTGAATGACAATGCCGATGTTTACGAGGCTGCTTTTTCTAATCTTGGCATCAAAAAAGTATTGGTCGACTCTCGAACTGTGAAAGCACATCCGAAACTGTTGGTGAGTGGTGTCTGGTGTATTGCAGATCTGGAATATGAGTTTTCCGAAGAAAAAAATGACAGCCCCTGGATTTTATCTTCGTTAAAGCCGATTCAATTATCGCACTTCGATTTTGATGGCTATGTGGAGGCACGCAAGCAATTCACAACCGACGAATGGATTGATCTGCTTATTCAGAGCATTGGCTTTAATCCGGAATTATTTGGCAAACGCAGTAAGCTGACCCAACTCGTTCGCCTGATTCCTTTTTGCGAGCGGAATTATAACCTTATTGAGCTAGGTCCCAAGGGAACGGGGAAGTCGCATATTTATTCCGAGTTTTCTCCTCACGGCATTCTCATATCAGGTGGCGAAGTTTCCGTCCCCAAGCTGTTTGTTAATAATTCATCCGGAAAAATAGGCTTGGTCGGGTACTGGGATGTGGTGGGATTTGACGAGTTTGCCGGTAAACAAAAACGGGTGGAAAAAGCACTGGTCGACATTATGAAAAATTACATGGCCAACAAGTCTTTTTCTCGTGGTGTTGAAACCTTTGGCGCTGAAGCTTCAATGGTTTTTATTGGCAATACTCAGCATACTGTGCCTTATATGCTTAAGCACGCCGATTTATTTGACGAGCTACCTGACAAGTTTTATGACTCGGCTTTTCTGGATCGCCTTCACTATTATATTCCAGGATGGGAAGTGGACATTATTCGTGGCGAAATGTTTTCGAGTAATTATGGTTTTGTAGTGGACTATCTTGCTGAAATTCTTAGGGCAATGCGTAATCATGACTATTCAGATCGTTATAAAGCACATTTTACTTTGTCTTCTGACCTGTCAACTCGGGACAGGGATGGCATTAACAAAACTTTCTCTGGGCTGATGAAAATTTTATATCCCCAAGGCGAGGCTTCCAAGGATGAAATAGAGGAGATTCTTAAATTTGCGGTTGAAGGTCGCAAGCGCATCAAAGACCAATTAATGCGTATTGATAGCACTTACCCAAGCGTGTGCTTCACCTATCTGGATCACTCTGGTAAAACCAATTCTATTAAGACACTGGAGGAAGAAGAATATCCGGATTACTACTATAAGACAGTTGCTGAAACAGGGACTGGTACAACTGATACGGGTGGCATCTTACAAGAATTGCTACAGTCCCAACAAGGAACTTCAGTTGTCGCCGAACCCGTTGTCAAGGAACAACATCTGACCTTTCAAGAAAACCAGAAGGGCATATCTTTTGACGCTTTATTTGGCCCTTATCTGCGCGGCGCAAGTAAAATAACCATTACCGATCCCTACATCCGGTTGTTTTACCAAGTCCGTAACTTTATGGAGTTCCTCGAAACCGTCGTGAAGTACAAACCACAGGACGAAGAAATCGCTGTTCACCTGATGACATCAGAAGACGATTTCAAAGCTGAACAGCAGATAGAGAGCTTTGAGAAGATCAAGGGATCCTGTAATGCGGTAGGCATTGACTTTACCTGGGAGTTTGATCAAACAGGGAGCATTCACGCTCGGCATATAGTGACCGACCACGGCTGGAAAATCCTGATGGATCGTGGTCTCGATGTCTTCCAAAACTATGAAATGAATGATGCCTTCACCTTTGCCAACCGACTACAGCAACACAGGGCTTGTAAGGCTTTTGAGGTGACGTTTATTAAGAATGAATTGGATTCAATCAAGAGGGATGTGTAATGATTGAAAGTATATATTCTTTCATGTTTTAAAGAGGGGGGGGGTCTCATTATTCTTATCCCGAACTCAGGTTAGGAACGAGCATAACGGCAACTATGATTTTAAAATCCTCCCCAACCCCCCTCTACAAAGGGGGGAGTTGGATGCTACTTGATTAGATTATTTCGTACTCATTCCTAAGTTGGTAGCCCTTAAGTTTAATGCAGGGCATAAGAGAGTCGGCCGCCTGTTTGTCGCTGTTAATAGCTTAATAATCACCCATTGTACTGATGTTAGAGTCGTAAATAGGTGTACGACAAAATTGAGAAAATATCGTTTTTATGGTGTAATGCCGCTCTTAAACGTCTTAATGCGCCTCTTATTTGGTTAAGGTTGAAAAAAGAGGACGGTTCCGCTACAACTTGTTTTGGAGAGTAGGCTTCAACTATGCAATTTATTATTAAAGAAGGTTTAGATTTACCTATAACGGGTGGGCCTAAACAAATGATTGAGGAGGGCAATTCGGTTTCTACCGTTGCTATTCTAGGTACGGATTATGTAGGTATGAAGCCTACTATGTTGGTCAGTGAAGGGGAGTCGGTCAAATTAGGCCAAGCTCTTTTTACTGATAAAAAAAATCCAGGTGTACTGTTTGCTTCACCCGGTGCGGGTATTGTTAACGCCATACACCGTGGTGAAAAACGCGCCTTATTATCGGTCGTTATTGAATTAAAAGGCGCCGCTAACGTGTCTTTTGATCAATATAGAGAGTCTGATCTAGTTAATTTAACAGCGGAACAAGTTAAAGAAAACTTAGTGGCCTCAGGTTTATGGACGACATTACGTACTCGTCCTTACGGTAAGATACCTGCAATTAATAGCGCCCCTAGTGCTATTTTTGTAACGGCTATTGATACGCGTCCACTCGCAGCCGACCCTGCTATCATTATTAGAGAACGCTCTAATGATTTTAATAATGGTCTGACAGTGTTGGCTAATTTGACAGCTGGCAAACTCTACGTTTGTAAAGCCACTGGCGTGGATATGCCAGTTGCTAACGTGGCAACGGTTGCTGAGTTTTCAGGGCCACATCCTGCTGGCTTGCCCAGTACGCATATTCATTTTATTGATGCAGTTAATATTAATAAATTTGCATGGCATCTGGATTATCAAGCCGTTATTGCGATAGGCGCGTTATTTACTAGCGGTCAATTAAACGTTGAGCGAGTCATCTCTTTAGCGGGGCCTACGGTTAAAAATCCTAGACTGATACGCACGCGTGTTGGTGCTAATACCGATGATTTAGTGGCGGGTGAGTTATTAGCTGACCTTGAAAGCCGCGTTATTTCAGGTTCAGTGCTTTATGGACATACAGCCAGCGATTGGTCTGCCTTTTTAGGTTGTTACAGCAATCAAGTGTCTGCTTTGCAAGAAGGTCGTGCCAGAGAATTTTTTGGTTGGATCGTGGCGGGTAAAAATAAATATTCGGCCTTGAATGTTTATACCTCTAGTGTTGATCGTAAAGACCATCGTCTTTTCCCTTTAACCACAGACAAAAACGGTAGTAATAGAGCCATCGTTCCGGTAGGCGCTTATGAATCTGTTATGCCTATGGATATTTTGGCCACACCATTATTGAAAGCCTTAGTGATTGGTGATTCAGATCAAGCTCAATTATTGGGCTGTTTGGAACTCGATGAAGAAGATGTCTCCTTATTTACCTTTGTCGATCCAGGTAAGCATGACTTCGGTCCTGTGCTGAGAGCGAATTTAACTAAAATTGAGAAGGAAGGATAATGTCGGCTAGAAAAATTTTAGACAAAGTAGAGCCGCACTTTACAAAAGGCGGACGACTTGAAAAGTATTACGGCCTGTATGAAATGGTCGATA
>CAIVYW010000360.1 GCA_903910205.1 uncultured Methylococcaceae bacterium
ACCCCCAATATATTGAATTAGGATGTCAACGAACACCACCGTAGCTTACAAGCATAAAAAAACCCGCCAGACCAGATGATCTACGGGTTTAGTGTACGTCTTTGAATCTTATTAAATCTTGAAATGGTGGAGGCGGGGGGAGCCTCCACCAATCATCATATATGATAATAAAATCAATGTGTTTGCTGTCATCTAGGGGTAATGTATCACACCTTTGTATCACACCTCAAGCTCAATTCCTTACATTGGAGTTGAACCCGCGTCCGCAAGTATTCAACCAACTTTGTTAAATAGATCGGGTATTAAAAATCTACTGACTAATTATTCTATGTGAGCAGTTGATTTGATGCGTTTAAACTGATATGTTGATAGGTGTTTATGTAATTACGAGGATAAATTTATGTCAGCGACAAATTTGAATCAAACAAGATGGACTGTTTCTGTGTCAAAAGATACTGATACGGCATTACGTGTTTTTCTGGCACAACGAGGTTTGAAAAAAGGTGATATGTCTAAATTTATTGAAGAGTCGGTGCGATGGCGAGTATTTGATCAGAGCATGACTGAAGCACAATCAAAGTTTTCGGACATGTCTCCTACAGATGTTCAGGCACTGATTGATGAGGCAAGCATCAGTATTAAAAATGAAATGCGCCAAGAGTTTGTAGGTAATATAGGTTAATGTTAGTCGTACTTGACACTAACATTCTAATTAGTGCTTTATTAGTTCAAACATCACCACCCGCTAAATTAATTGAGTTATGGCGTAATGGTCGATTTACACTGCTGACTGCACAACCTCAATATGAGAACCGCAAGTTGCACCGCATCCTAGGAATGGAAAGAAATACTTCTGCTTCAATTAAACCAAGATCCACTTTCTCGTGTTGTTCAAATCGTCTAATCACTTCGTTCAAAGATCCCAAATAATAACCACGCACCCTGCCCTACACTCATTCTTCAACCTGTTCATCACTAATTTAACCATAATTGAATCGTATAAATAATACGATGAGCAAAACCGTTCATAGTTATTATTAAGGGGTAAATTATGGCCAAAAACAGAGAACAAATATTGGCTTTTAAGGTCAGTGCTGAATTTGTAGAACTTCTGAATGAGTTGTGCGGGTATTTAGAAAGTGGACGATCAGATGTGTTGCGACTGGCGATTGCTGATTTTGTGAAGCTTAATCTTGTAGACGAAGTGGTTTTCGCTGAAACTAAGCGAAATTTGTATTGATAATGGTGGCTGGATATTAATTTTAAGGATTAGCAGCGAACAAATAAAACTACAAAGTCGCATAACTTGGCAAAAGAGACGACTTTGTATCACAAGGAATCAGAATTAATGAACACTACCAATACTATTTATAACAACGATATAGCAACTACTGACGACACAAACCGATTACCCAATAAGATCAAATCATCAGTTGTAGCAAATATAGATCATGAATTTCCGACTCTATCTAGCGGAACCGACATTAGTCAACTGCTAGAAATTGCTCTGAATGATACAAAACATGATGCTCATCTCTTTCGCATTAGCACTGGCGCAGGAAAATCGGAGAAATTGACCGATGTTTTGTCGGGGCTGGAACGAAAAGATTGGTATTTGGTAGTCTGCGATACAAATCAAAACATTGATGAGCAAGTTAAAAAGATTAACGATTATTTTGATGCGAAGACTGAGCCAACTGGGAATCCATCAGATAAAGATTACATTCCACGCTATGCTAACTTTGACCATTCATGTGCTACTGCATTGAAAGGCAAGTTCAAAATGTGTAATAAAATTACTAGCGATGTTGGTAACGATACAGACTTTAAAAAAACATATGCTAATAGCAAATATATTCCACCCTCAGAATGCGACAAATGTTTCGCCAAAGAAGATGGTTTCTGTAATTACTGGAATCAAGCTGAGCCTGTAGTCGGTAACCGCATTGCACCAAACATCTATTTAACGCATTTTAATACCCTCTATAACGAAGCTAGCGATCTCTTCAAAGTAGCAATGCCTTTTGATAAAGAGGTAAAAGCATATGACGAAACTGATGATACTCTGACTACTGTTGTGAAAAATTGCAAACCCATCAAAGCGATTATCGTTGACGAAAATGCATTCCAATACAATAAGAATGGTTACCTAAGATGCATTATTCCAACTGATGTTACTGATAAGAAGCTCACTGAGCATGAATTGCTAGTTACTATATTTAAATCGGCATACAAGGGTATAGACTTAAATTTAACGACTGAACAAATCAAGAAACTGCCGTTAATTTATGGTGACCTATTAAAGGCGTTGATTGGTAAATCAGCAAAAGGATTTAATGCTGAGAACGAATTAGTAGATTATAGGTCTGCTTTAGCGAAGAAACGCAAAAAATCTAACACACCCTTTTCAGATAAAACCGATGTTTATTTGAATGTATTGCGATACTTGACTACAAATGACGACAAGTTTCTATTTGGAATGCGTATTAATGAAGGTAAGTTCATTCAAGGCAATATCAAACGAATTAATAATAGGTTTGCAGATACAAAGCTAATATACCTTGATGCGACCATGAATATGGATTTAGTTGATGATGCTATATTGCCAAGTAAAGTGATTGAAAAGACGACCATAGATATCAAAATGTCATCTGACATTAAAATACACCAATTAAATGGCAAAACATGTTCTAAATTTGCTTTAGGTAATAATGACAATGTGTTCTATGTTCTAAACCATGCTAAACAATTCATCGCGAAAAATGGGTTAAAAGATGCCAATGGTGGATTAATAACCTTCCAGAAACTAACAATCAATGGTGTTGAGGATGATAGATTTGTAGACACTGCCGCTAAATCTCTTTGGGGTGATGATTACGAATCAGTCACGAACAACCAAACACGATATTTCGGCAATACTCGTGGCTACAATGGCATGAAGGATTGCGACTACTTGATCATTATTGGTGACTATAATGTTCCTGAGCATGTTCTAGATAACCATCATTGGAATTTGTATGGTGAACCAGCCAATCTCTTAAGTAGATCTGTAGATCATTATAATAGAATGTCAGATGGCTCATGTAGCCAAACCCAAAAGATGCAATATGATGATCTAAGGACACAAAGCATCTACGAGCATTTTAGTGTTGCAGAGCTTGAACAAGCACTCGGTCGTGGTCGGTTGATTTATGGAGCCCCCAAAACAATTCTAGTTTATTCTTCAATGCCATTAGGAAGCAATGTTGAAATTTCAAGCTTTATTGATGCTGCTGATATTTTTCCACGGCAAGTCATTAGTGATGAGGTTATGGAAAAAATTGAATCTACTGGATTTGTGCAACATAAACGCAAGACTCTTGCAGCAGCTATTGAGTTAACTAACAGGGTGGTTAGTTATAATGAAGAAGATATTATTAAGGATCTTCTGGCTGCTGGATTTTTGCATAAAAAGTTGACCTATAAGAATGAACGTAGAAAGACAGTTCACAGAAACTATTTTGTTAAAGATGAGTCGCTATTAACCCTGATACCTGAAATTAAAACATTTATAAGCTTGGTTACAATAGAACTAGATTGAATCCATTTTATTCAAGAAAACTAAGGTTGTGAGCGAAGCGATACGCCACGAAGTGGCTAAATGCATCTAGTAGTGTTAGTTGTAATTCCAATTGAGGTTAAATAGAACATTACTAAGCACCGATAATGTTAATAGTTACATTGGTGTTAATTTAGCGCCAACTGGCTTTCAGTGTATATAATTCAACATAAAGATTTAAAAAACTGATGTGGCGCGAAGCGCGTCCGAAGGACTAAATTAGAATCTGGTAGTGTTAATAATACCCTTAAGGTTTCAAGCAGAGTCTAATCAAGCAACAATAATATTAAAATAAAACGCTTATATAAAATCTATTGGTGTAAATGAAGATCCTATCAACACCAAGATTCTAACCAGCTCCAATGGAATTTCATTTATCATTAGTTTTGCGCCAAAAGTGAACATAACTCCTATAGTATTAAATATATATCTTATAGGACTTATGTTCATTTTTGGCGCACAATTGGTATCTTTTGATGTTGATAGGATCTTAATTTACACTACAAGTCATTAATTAGTCCCTTCGGGACGCGCTTCGCGCCACATTAGTTTTTTAAATCAAAATATAGGTTTACTGGTATTAAATGAAACCTTAATTCAACACCAATGCACTATTTGTATTCTACAAGCCCTATTGTAATCTTGAAGCTGGGTAGCCAATAAAGATATGGATTTGATCCCGCATAGGACAATCTACATAACGTTTCTAGTGAGCGCCAATCAAAATCAACGATCTGTTCCGAAACTGGATGTGCTTATATATTTTGCTTACAATTAATGTAGACAACATTTCTTATACTTTTTGCCACTACCGCATGGACAGGGATCATTTCTGCCAATCTTAGCGTTGCTGTCATATCTTATGGGGGTAGAATTAGGCTCCGGATGGAAGCACCCCCACGATCCCATTTCAGAAACAACATTGTTAACTAGCTGGTATAAGCGATTGTCTTTTAATTTAGCCAAGACTACATCAACATCCATTTGCATATAACCATCAAAATCTTCCTTATCAATAATGCCCTCCTCAAGAAGTTCTTGATCAAAGCATTTAGCTAATGCATCGTAAAGTTCTTTTGGATGAAAATCACAGGCAATACAAGCTATATATGCTATAAAAGAAGGATCTGTCTCCCGTTCAAGAATATTTCCAATATAACTAACCAAGTCTTCCCGAGTAAGTAGATTATTATTGTAGAGGATAACTAAAGAACTAAAAGCAGCATTTTTAACA
>CAIVYW010000361.1 GCA_903910205.1 uncultured Methylococcaceae bacterium
CAGCTATTGCGTTTTAAAACAGCTGAAGCTGTTTTACTTCAAGTACAAATTACTTAACTTATAGATATCTAGATAAGTTTTGTCCCTTGTTGATCCGTCAATCCATCTAAAAACCTAGACTTTTATAGGGTGCGCTGAACGATAGTGAAGCGCATCCTATAATGGGTATTCAAGCAGAACTTTAGACGCTTAGCCCGACAGAGTTCTTAATCAAAAAAGTTATAAAAGTCATTCGCTAAATCAAGTTGATAGTTGTATAGATTGTAAAAAGAACTTGAGATGTTTAAACTAACGTTTAAATATTTTACATTTGAGGTATTAGTTATGACTGAAGTTGTATTGGATATAAAACAGTGGGGTAATAATTTAGGGGTACGCATACCGGTTGCTGTTGCCCGTGAGGCTCATCTAAAAGCTCATCAAAGTGTACGTTTAACGGTTGTCGAAGGTCAGATTATTATTACCCCTATAGTCAATAAACCGTTAACTTTGGAACAGCGTTTAGCCGCTTTTGATCCTAAACGTCATGGTGGTGAAACCATGATAGCAAAGGAAAAATTAGGCGCAGAACAATGGTAAAAAAAACCAGCGTTTGGTTACCTGATCGTCAAGATATTATCTGGATTGATTGCAACCCGCACGTTGGACAAGAAATGCGAGATGTTCATCCTTTTTTGGTGTTATCACCACAAAGTTTTAATGATAAAACCTCCTTGGTTATTGGGTTACCGATGACTACGGCCTCTTATAATGCCGATAATCCTTTTGCCGTTGCAGTTGGTAAAGCCACGGGGCGTAAACTTGAAAAGACCAGTTACGTACTTTGTCATCAACCTAAATCTTTCGATTGGCGAATGCGTGATGCAAAACCACATCCTTTAGGAAAACTGCTTGATGGCTTTTTTATTGAAGTTTGTGAGCAACTCAATCAAATTATTCAGCTTGTTTAAAAAACACCCAAGTCTTTGCTAGTTTTAAAGTTGATTCAGATTTAGAAACCATTGTCTAGGAAAATGGCGCAGATACAGTGATTGTTTGATTATCAATACACGGTTGAAAACCTGGCAGACTTGCTACGCCGAGCTGGGGCTCAGCGCTCTCGGACTTAATAGGCCAGCTTTATTTATCTGTCCTGCTTTAAATAGGTAGCCGGCAGACTTAAGCGATTTTGGTCAATTACCAGCCAACAATGAAAAGCAGTGTTTTGTTGAATTATGCAAAGGGTATTGGTCTGAAACCCTTGAGTTGTTAGTGAGCGCTAAGGCAATACAAAAAAAACGCCAGAAATAGGCATTGCGATCACCTCTTGTGTGGACTACACTTTAGTTTTTTAAGCTTGAGGAGTGATTTATGTATGCAACCAATGTTAGAAACTTAAAGCGTAATCCCTCTGAAGCCTTAAGGCACGCTGAATTAGAGCCAGTGTTGATCTTAAAAGGCAATCAACCGAATGCCGTATTATTAAACTTAAAAACCTCATTAGGTGAATTTGACGGACAATTAAAACCGGCTTTAGCCGCTAGTTTATTTAAAGATAGAGTCATATCATTAGGGGCGGCTGCAAAAATCAGCGGTTTAAGTTTATCTGAGTTTATTGATCATTTAGCTCAGTTAGATATTGATTTGGTTATACCCGATCAACAAACCCCTAAGGAATTAGATGTTCTGGCTTCATGGTTGTCGTAATTGCCGATGCGGGGCCCTTAATCGCACTGGCTAAGATTAAGCGCCTGCATTTATTAGAAGATCTTTTTTCTGAAATATTGATCACGCAAGCCGTAGCAGACGAATGTTTAAACGTACAGTCAAATGATGCTGTTTTAATCAAACAGGCTTTAGATGTGGGTTGGTTAAAATGTGTTGCTAATCCACTTTTTCAACATGCGTTATCAAGAAGTTTGGGGTTAGGTGAGCAATCTTGCATTGAGTATGCCTTGCAATCAGATAGCAATACTTTGTTAATTCTGGATGATGCCTTAGCCCGAAAACATGCCTTGCGTAAACAACTGCTTATAGTTGGCAGCGCTGCGGTATTATTTACCGCGCAACGAAAAGCCTTAATTATCGATGCAGAAACTGTTATCGCTGAACTTAATCAAGTGGGTTATAGAATTTCTAATGCTGTAGTGTCTCAACTTAAAAAAACCTATTAAATTAATTAGTTAAAAGTAATACGCCAAAACATTGGGCTATATTTTGAATCGAAACTGGAGTAATTTCTATGTTTTTACGTGTTACTGAAGCCCGTTATCTGGACGCGTACCGTATTGCAGTTGCTTTTAATAATGGTAAAAAAGGCATTGCTGATTTAGTTGATGCTTTAAAAGGCTCTGCGTTTGAATCTTTAAAAAATCCAGAAGCCTTTGCTAGTTTTAAAATTGATTCAGATTTAGAAACCATTGTCTGGGAAAATGGCGCAGATTTGGCGCCCGAATATATTTACTACCAAGCGTTTAAAAACGAAACGGCTTTACAAACGCAGTTTAAGGAATGGGCTTATGTCGGATAAAAAACATTTTTACGATCAGCTTGATGAGGACATCAAAAACATACTGTTAGCCCAAATCCGTAATATTTGGACGCATCATTC
>CAIVYW010000362.1 GCA_903910205.1 uncultured Methylococcaceae bacterium
CAGAGCCAGAGCCAGAGCCAAGAATTGTTACTTACACCTATACCTTTAATAAGCTATCTGCCACCTACCCTGCAGCCAGTGCCTATAGAGACATAGCAGCGGGATTGCTAGCTTGTGCACTTAATAAAGACATGAACTATTGTTTAATTTGGCTCAAAAAAGCTGATTTAACACAAAAACTGTGGGCAGGAGATCCTACCAAAAGACTTATAAAAACAGCTAACGGTGAGCATCGCCTCCGCCCTAGAAATTCTTTTGAAAGCTTACAAATAAATAATTTAGACTCTTGTACGCCTTCGGCGATGCTCGAAATTAAAGCGGTTCATGAACTGAGCATTACCCTCATCAAAACTTTAGCTTATAAATTTACCCTACAGCAAACACAAACTGCAAAGCAAAAATTAAAAAACGCTTTAATAGAATCTGAACAGTTATGGAAATATGCCATAGATGGTATTGGCGATGGTGTTTATGACTGGCATATTCAAATTAATGACATGTATTATTCCCCGCGCTGGAAAACCATGCTGGGTTATAACGAGGAAGATATTTTAACCGAATACGATACTTGGGAAAAATTAATTCATCCCGACTATTTCCAAGCGACAACACGTACCTTACAAGCTTATTTAGCCGGCAGCATCCCAAGTTATGAGGTTGAAATTCCGTTGCTGACCAAACGGGGTGATTATCTATGGATCTTAAGTCGAGGCACTATCGTCAGTAGAGATAATCAAGGCCAGCCTTTACGGATGATAGGTACCCATATTGATATCAGCGAGCGCAAGCTAATAGAACTTAACTTAAAAGAAGATCGAAATACCCTAGCCCTTTCCCAACGTATTGCTAATTTAGGCAATTGGTCTTACACGCCTAGCACTGACACCCTCGATTGGTCAGCACAAACGTATCTTATATATGGGGTCAATAAAGCCGAGTTCGGTCATAACTTAAGAGCTATCACTGAACTCATCCATCCCGAAGATCAAATTTTAGTATCAACTTGGCGCTTTCAATTAACTCAGCCTTTAGCAAACAATCAGCTCATATTTCGTATCGTACGCCCTAATGGTGAGCAACGTCACATCAAAACTTTTGCCACTATTGAGTATACGGTTGATGGGCAAGTCTCACGTTTAGTCGGCTGTTCGCAGGATGTTACTGAGCAAATACTCAGTGAACAACAAGACCAAATCCATTTAGATCAACTCGCCCATATCACCCGTTTGGGACTCATGGGCGAAATGGCTACCGGTATTGCCCATGAGGTTAATCAACCACTGACCGCGGCTACCAATTATGCCTCTGCCTTAAAAATTTTAGCAACGGCAGAACATCCTGATGTGGAGAAAATTGCTAAGATTGCCGGCTTAGTGGCTGAACAAACTTTAAGAGCGGGTAAGATTATTCATCGCATGAAAGCCTTTTGCCAAAACCAAGATACGACCTCGACTAGCACGAATATCAATACTTTAATTAAGGATTGCATAGTGTTGTGTAACAATGATTTTAAAAAGCACAACGTCACGCTTAAGCTAGAACTAGCAGACTCGCTGCCTATGCTGCTAGTCGACAGCATTAAGATCGAACAAGTGCTGATTAATTTAATCCGTAACAGCACCGAAGCCTTGAGCGCTCAGGACAACCCTACTAAAACCATCACGCTAAGCAGCTTGATGCTAGATGAGAATCAGCTACAAATACAAGTCAGGGATAATGGTTCAGGTATAGAGCAAGCATTACAAGAAAAGCTGTTTATGCCTTTTGTTACCACCAAAACCGAAGGCATGGGCATGGGTCTGTCTATCTGCCGCTCGCTGATAGTCGCACATCGTGGCACATTGACCTTTGATAGCCAACTGGGACTAGGGACTTGTTTTTATATTACCTTGCCAATTCCGGAAAATTTGGAGTAAAACAGCTTCAGCTGTTTTTAAGTGCAACAGCTAAAGCTGTTGCACTCCTAAACCATCAGATAACTGACTCACAGACAAAAGCTAGCCACCTTGCCACTAAATAAGGTGCTGCCCACCCAAAGCGACTGGAGTAAAACTGCTTCAGCTGTTTTAAGTGCAACAGCTAAAGCTGTTGCACTCCTAAACCATCAGATAACTGACTCACAGACAAAAGCTAGCCACCTTGC
>CAIVYW010000363.1 GCA_903910205.1 uncultured Methylococcaceae bacterium
ATGCAGTCCACTCAGAAAAACGGATTATAAAAAGTCTTTTATTATCAATAAGTAAAAAAATACTAAAAATTTTTATGGGGTGCGGAATGTCGGCTCTACATCATAAGTCGTATGACGCACATAAAAGCGTTCTTGATGCGTCAGGTTTTGTTGGATATGTTTAGCAAACTGAATACTGCCTTTCAATGCCGTTACATTACCTTCTTTCTTACGATATTGTTTAGCCAAGCCGCTGTGCAATAAATACTCAACTTCTTTTATGAAAAGAATAAAGTAAAGATCAAGTATTGAGTTGGATTTTAATTTTAGTGAACTATCACTAGTTGACTGGATATCAAACAATCCCACCGCAGAAAGCATTTTTACTAAAAGCCCTTGCCAATAATTTTTAGTCTCGGTGTCACCGTCAGTGGTTTTATCGGCTTTAGGTAAAACCTCAATAACCGTTTTTCCTACCTGTATAACTCCGACAAACTCATTAAACTTAACGCCATTGTTTGTTAGCGAATAATATGGCACGCCTTTGTCACTACCGTAATGCTTTTGTAGTGCTTTAAGAGATGTCTCATCAAAAGTTACACCATCTATATCTTGATTTAACTTGATAGTTTGATGCTCGAAAACTCGGATAAGCTTGCTATTCGTCATCGTGTGCTTGATTTAGCAAAGACTTAATAGCTACAACAAATTCATTATTTGATGTTGGAGTTTTTATTGTAAAAATAGGTCGTTCAGAAAAATCATTGGCATCAGCATCAGGAAAATCTGCAAAAGAGCTTTTATTTGGTACTTTCTCAACAAAACCTTTACCTAATACCAAACCTATCTTGCCATAATCACCAAAGAAGTATTCTTGTAATAACGGTATGATTTTATTTTGAAACGCCAGTTTTAATCCGTCTAAATTTTTAACAGATATAAAATAACTATGGCCAATTTGATGATCTTTATCTAAAAGTTTTTCTAGGCGTTTATTAATGGTATCAAGTAAATTGGGCAAACTAATTTCACCTAATTTTCCCTCGGTTCCTTTTAACTTACCTTCTTTACGAATTAAATCAGAATCAGGTGGCATTTCTTCAAAGCTAAAACGCCTTCGCAATGCCGCATCCAAAGCTTCAACACTACGGTCTGCAGTATTCATAGTGCCAATGATATAAAGATTGGATGGAACACCAAATTTCTCTTTACTATAAGGAAGTGTAACCATAAGCGCTTCGTCTTTACCTAATCGTTTATCCTCTTCAATCAAGGTGATAAGCTCACCAAAGATTTGTGAAACATTGCCTCGATTAATCTCGTCAATTATAAGTACGAAATTTTTTACAACATTCTCTGTGGTTGATGAATAGTTATAGTTTTTTCTTAAATAGTTACATACCCCTTCAAAGTAACCGTCGAAGTATTTAACTGCAGCACCGTTAATTTGCGCCTGTATATTCTCCTTAGTTAACGTACCTTGCTTAATTTTGTTTGGGCCAGTATGAAGCGATAGATTATTATTTGAATTTAATGAAATTGAAAAAGGCTTACCAGTAGGTGTTTTGATCTCTATCATTTTAACTTCTGTAGTGTCACCGTCAGAAAATTCAATCTCAGATAATTTCTTTATTAACTGTTCATACGCAGCATTAAAACCTATCAAATTAGGAGTTGTTGCCGCTTGACATAAATTTTTGAAAATGCCCGATTTAACATCATAGATGACTCTTTTATCATCTGGCGTAGTCTCCGGCTTTATGCCTTCGATAAAATCTTCATAACACATACTTTGATGAAAAGTA
>CAIVYW010000364.1 GCA_903910205.1 uncultured Methylococcaceae bacterium
TTACCCCACCTGGCAAACTTTCGGCTTGGCGACAAAGAAGCTTTTAAACGTGCTGATGATTTACTTGATTGCGCCGTCTACGGATTAGCTATTGCGCTAGGAGATAAGTATGGGTTCTAATGCTATTATGGGCAAAATATATTTCTAGGGAATAATCTATGTCTGAAATAACCATATCCAATACAGGCTTACCTTCCCCGCTGATGGAGTTTCTTCAGGCGGAAGCAAT
Source organism: uncultured Methylococcaceae bacterium (assembly GCA_903910205.1). Lineage (GTDB taxonomy): Bacteria > Pseudomonadota > Gammaproteobacteria > Methylococcales > Methylomonadaceae > Methylobacter_C. The sequence goes on from CAIVYW010000364.1 coordinate 230, forward strand.
AGAGCCGGGCAGTCCTGTAGGCTATCAGACTTGTAAAGCGATCTTTGAGTTTCACCCTTTAGCCGCTAAGATTATTGAAAAACCGATTGTATTAGCTCTATCCAAACCGCGCATTTTGGCGATGGACGTACACCCAAAAGATATGTTGATTAAAGCGTTCCAAGATGAATGGGACGATTTAGAAGCAACCAATATAATCCGTGACGTTACATTTTTAAAACGTGTTTATGGCGTAGCCGCCGTAATCTATGGCGCTGAAGGCGTACCTACCGATCAGCCGATTGATCCTTGGACGTTGCCTGATTTAGATATTTACTTTAATAAGCTCGATCCGTTAAACCTTGCTGGCTCAACAGTCACCAATCAGAACCCTAACGCGCCAGACTTTCAAAAGCCTAAAACGTACATTACTGCCGCGGGTCAGCCTTATCACCCATCAAGAAGCTGTATTGTGTTTAATAACACGCCAATTTACTTAGCTTATCAATCTTCTGGCTTTGGTTTTACAGGTCGTTCTGTGTTCCAACGCGCCCTATACCCCCTAAAGTCCTTTGTTCAGTCTATGGTGACGGACGATTTGGTGACGTTTAAGGCTGGATTACTGGTTATTAAGCAAAAGCAATCTGGCTCAATCGTAAACCGCTTAATGCAAGTGGGCGCGGGAATTAAGCGCAGTATGCTCCAGCAAGGCACTACAGGTAACGTGCTGTCTATTGATGTGGATGAAGATATTGAGTCTATCGACTTGAATAATACCGATACCGCCATGACTACGGCTAGGGACAATATCGTAGCCAATATCGCGGCGGCGACAGAAACTCCAGCCATCTTGCTTAAAGATGAGGCATTTACCAATGCGTTTGCTGAAGGTACTGAGGACTCTAAAGCAATTGCCCAATACGTTACAGGTCTGCGTAACGATATGCGCTCCTTGTTTACGTTCTTTGACAAGATCGTGATGCACAGAGCTTGGAACAAACAGTTTTATGAGATAGTTCAAGCTAAATACCCTGAAATGTACGCGGGAAAGACTTACGAAGAAGCTTTTTACGAATGGAAAGATGCTTTCCGTCCACTTTGGGAAAATCTAATTGAAGAAACCCCAAGCGAAAAAGTAAAAACGGAAGAAGTCAAACTCAAAGGTATTACTGAAATATTAAGAACCATTTTGCCTGTTATTAACCCTGAAAATAGAGCAATTGCCATTCAATGGGCGCAGGACAACTTATCTAAAATGCCTGATATGTTCAAAAGCACAATGCAACTAGATATTGATGCCATTGCAGACTATGAGCCTCCAACTCCCCTAACTGCACCGACTGAGCCACCATCTAAGGATTAACTGTGACATTCTACGAATGCCTCACAGCCGCCATTAATGAATTTATTATTTATGGCTTCGATAGCCAAGATAGGCTCGATTATTGGGTAAAAGAGCTTAGAAAAACGGCTGTAAAATCATTAATTACACCGCAAAAGCTCCAAAACGAGCTTGAACGTGCTTTAAAAGGCGCTTTTGATCGTTTAGTAACTAAGGGCGGATTAGTCAATAAAGATGTAACAAGATTTACTGTAGCCCGATTAACGCCAAAAATGCGCGCTGAATTGGATCGCCGCATCTTAGCTTCGGTCAATCTTATCAAGTTTAACCGCGAAGAATCTATCAGTAATATGTTGCGCCGCTTCTCTGGATGGGCAACTTCAATTCCCATTGGCGGAAGCAAAGTAGTAGATAAAAAAGAAGAAAAAAAGCAGATTAAAAAAGAATTAGGGATGCTTCCGTTTAAAGAACGGCGCGTGATTATTGACCAAACCCACAAGTTAATTGCTAATATTAACGAAATCGTAGCGTTAGATAATGGCGCAATTGCCGCAAAATGGCACAGTAATTGGAAACAGTCGGGATATAACTATCGTGAAGATCATAAAGAATTAGATGAGAATATTTATCTATTTCAAAATAATTGGGCGCAAAAAGATGGTTATGTAAAGCCAAAAGATGGATATACTAGCAATGTAGTCGCGCCCGGCGAAGAGGTATATTGTCGGTGTCGTTATAAGTACCTTTATCGAGTTAGTCAATTGCCCGATGAAATGGTTACCCAAAAGGGTAAAGAAGCGTTACAATCCAAGAAAATTTACTAGGGTTTTAACCTATGCCAGCAACCAGTCCTGCACAAGAACGCTTAATGCAAGCCGCGGCCCACACTAAAGGTGGCTACGATGGCGTTCCTCAAGCAGTCGGTAAAGAGTTCACTAAGAGCGACAACGATCTTGAGAGGCTTGACGAGCTGGTACAAAACGAAA
>CAIVYW010000365.1 GCA_903910205.1 uncultured Methylococcaceae bacterium
TATGTTGCCTGCTTTTTAAATATATAGGTGATTAATATGAGTAAAGAAATATGCTTACTAAGGCATGTAAAATCTGATCGTGATATTGCCGTCGATGAATTTGACCGGCCTTGAAAAAATCGCGGTAAAATAGCGGTACAGCGCGTGGGCGAGTGGATGCTGCAACAGCATTTAGTTCCTGATTACATAGTGAGTTCGCCAGCAAAAAGAGCTATTTCTACCGCAAATATTGCCCATAAAGCCTTGGCGGTCGAAGGCTTAGATATTATGCAAGATAGGCGAATGTATCAAGAAGGTCTTGAGTCTATAAAGTCAGTATTGGCAGATTGTCCCATTGACGCTGCTAGAGTTTTGTTGGTGGGTCATAATCCTGATCTGGAAGATTTGTTGATTTACTTGGTGGGGGCTTCGCGTTTGCCAGAAACCAATAAACTATTACCCACTTCATCGTTGGTTCGCATGAAGATGCCTGAAGATTGGTCTACTTTAGAGCCCGGTTGCGCTCAACTGTTATCAATAACTTACGAAAAATCTTTATTGGATGAAGAAAACTGATTCTGAGTTTGTCGTCAGGGCTTAGCTATTGATTAAAAATAAAATAATAATGTCATGATTCTGTCATATAACATCCATATTCTTGTAATCTTATAATTGCATAATAGCCTCACAATAACCAAATTGAGATTTGATAATGAAAATGTCTTTTAAAACTAAAACGTTGATCGCAGCAATGGGTTTTGCTACATCAGCAATGTTCAGTGTTACGGTAAATGCAGTACAAGTCGTTGATGCTGGCGTACCGACTTATCAAAAAGTAAATGGTATTTCTGGTAATTTATCGAGTGTTGGCTCTGATACACTCGCAAATTTAATGACGTTATGGGCTGAAGAGTTTAATCGTGAATATCCTAACGTTAATATTCAAATTCAAGCCGCTGGATCTTCTACTGCGCCACCTGCATTAACAGAAGGCACTTCAAACATAGGTCCTATGAGTCGCGAAATGAAAGATGACGAATTAGTCGCTTTCGAAGATAAATATGGTTACAAGCCTACCGCTATTCCAGTTGCGATTGATGCCTTGGCGGTATTAGTTAACAAAGATAACCCCATTAAAGGTTTAAGTCTTCCACAAGTTGATGCAATTTTTTCGTCTACTCGTAAATGTGGTCATGCGTCAGAAATTGATAATTGGGGTGATGCGGGTGTAGCCGCGTGGGCAGCTAAAAGCATACAGTTATATGGACGTAACTCTGTTTCAGGTACCTACGGCTATTTTAAAGAACACGCCTTATGTAAAGGTGACTTTAAAAGTAACGTAAACGAACAACCTGGTTCAGCTTCTGTCGTTCAATCGGTCACTTCTTCAGCTAACGGTATCGGTTATTCAGGCATGGGTTACACCACGTCTGGCGTAAAAATGGTCGCTTTAGCTAAAAAAGAGGGCCAGCCCTTTGTTGAAGCAACACCAGAAAATGCGATTAACGGTAGCTATCCTTTAACACGTTATTTATATATTTATATTAATAAAAAGCCTAACCAACCTTTAGCGCCTTTAGAAAACGAATTCATAAAAATGGTTTTATCTAAAATTGGCCAGCAAGTTGTTATAAAAGATGGTTATATTCCATTACCTGCTAAAGTTGTTGATAAGGTGTTGACTACTCTTAAGTAGATCACCTAGATCAATCGTTTTAAACAGTTCTGGAAGATCTACTAACAAGGATGTTAGTCTGACTAATGAGTTATCCCCTCGACGATAGCCACCATTAATACAGACAATCAAGTTATAACGGTTGAGGTTCGAATCAAGAATCTCAGCCGTTTTTTTTGAGGTTGGGTTATCATTGTCACATTTAATTTCTATAAGCTACTCATGTCTGAAATAAACAGTCAAACAAAATATTCCTCAGCGATAACAAAAACTTCGGGTGGCGTTCATGAACGTTGGCGACTGATAAAAGATACGTTGGCTCGCTACGGTGTAGTGATAGGCGGTTTGGGTGTTATCGTTGCTATTGCCTTGATTTTTTTCTATTTGCTGTATGTGGTTTATCCCTTATTCATTTCAGCAACGGCGGAGTCGGTTAATCAATATGAACTACCGGAAGCCAATTTAGGTAAAACCGTGTTGCTGGGCGTTGAAGAGCAAAACGAAGTCGCTGTCAGGTTTACTGATACAGGGCAGGTTATTTTCTTCGAAGTGGCCACTGGGAAAAACATTTCAACTCAGGCCATAAAAATACCTGAAGACGCACATATTGTGAGTTTTGCACAGGGTAGTCCTAATAATGAAGGGGCTGTCATTTATGGCTTGTCTGATGGTAAAGCTGTCATCGTTAAGCATCAATATAAAGTCACTTACCCTAATAATATTAGGAAAATTACCCCAATATTAAGTTATCCCATGGGGGAGGAGCCATTGCTAGTTGATGTCTCTGGTGCCGCATTGGAAAAAATTGCCGTTAAAATCGGTGAAGATGCCAGTACTATCGTGGTACGTAGTGCAGATCAAATTCGTTTAGCACATTTTGAAAAAGAAAAGTCTTTGTTTGCAGATGAAGCAAGCGTTACTCGAACTGATTCGGTGCTAGATTATTCTGCCGCCGAAGTGACCGATATTTTGATTGATAAAGATGAGCGTAATCTTTATTTGTTAGGTAATGCTGGGCAGTTAGCTCTGTTTGATATTGTCGACAAAAGTACGCCTAAGTTAGTTAATGAGCAAAATATTCTTGAGTCAGGACTAAAAATCACCAGTGCTGTATTCTTGAATGGTGACCTTTCCTTAATGATAGGCGACTCCAGCGGTCTAGTATCACAATGGAGCAAGGTGCGAGATAAGAAAAATCAATTTGCCATGCAAAAAATTAGAGCGTTTAAAGTCTCTGATAAAGCAGTCGTTGCTATTAATCCAGAACAGCGCCGCAAAGGTTTTGTAACCTTAGATGTTGACGGCATAATGGGGGTTTATCATTCAACCTCTGAACGGGAAATGATTAAAGAGCGTATAGGACACTCAGTTCCGTTAAGTGCAGCCATTTCGCCAAGAGCCAATACGCTATTAGTGCAATCTGACGACAATCTTATTAGCTATTGGAAGGTTGACAACGAACATCCTGAAGTGTCATTACGTTCATTATGGCAAGAAGTTTGGTACGAAAGCTATCCTAAGCCAGATTATATTTGGCAGTCCTCATCGGCTAATAGTGATTTTGAGCCAAAATATAGTTTAACGCCCTTGGTATTTGGCACCTTAAAGGCTGCCTTTTATGCGATGTTGATGGCGATGCCTTTGGCGTTGATGGGGGCTATTTATACCGCCTATTTTATGACGCCTAAAATGCGTCAATATGTTAAGCCGTCTATTGAATTGATGGGGGCTTTGCCTACCGTTATTTTAGGTTTTTTAGCAGGACTATGGTTAGCACCTTTTATTGAGGAGCATTTGGCGGGTTTATTTGCCTTGTTTATGATTATTCCTTTAGGGGTTATGTTGTTTGCTTACGCTTGGCAATATTTACCTAAAGATTTACAACAAAGCATTCCTGAGGGCTGGGAAGCGGCTTTGTTAATACCGGTTATCTTATTAAGTGCTTGGTTTGCTTTTAGCGTTAGTGTTCCCCTAGAAGCTTTATTGTTTCATGGTAGCTTACGTGAATGGTTTAAGAGCGAATGGGGCATAGGCTATGATCAGCGTAATGCTTTAGTTGTTGGTATAGCGATGGGCTTTGCGGTTATTCCCACTATTTTCTCTATTGCTGAAGATGCAATCTTTAGTGTACCCAAGCATTTAACTGTGGGTTCTTTAGCATTAGGTGCAACGCCTTGGCAAACTATGATTAAGGTCGTGTTGTTAACCGCCAGTCCGGGGATTTTTTCAGCAGTCATGATAGGTCTAGGTCGTGCTGTTGGTGAAACTATGATTGTATTAATGGCAACTGGCAATACGCCCGTGATGGATTTAAGCGTTTTTCAAGGCTTACGTACCTTGGCTGCTAATATTGCCGTAGAAATGCCTGAATCTGAAGTAGATAGTACTCATTATCGAGTCTTGTTTTTAGCAGCCTTGGTGTTGTTTGTATTTACGTTTGTTTTTAATACGTTGGCTGAGGTTATTCGTCAGCGCTTACGCGAAAAATATAGTTCATTATGATTAGATTATGGTTTAAAAGCGGCACTCCTTGGGTATGGTTGAATGCAGCAGCGGTCAGCTTAAGCCTTATCATGGTGGTTGGTGTGTTGGGTTTGGTTATAGGGCGTGGTGTGGGGCATTTTTGGCCGCATCAAATCAGCCAATTTAGTTATCAAGAACCTGACAAACAGCCTCAAATCATTATTGGTGAAAAAGTTGAGACTAGCATTACCCCCGCAGCAATGGCAAAAACTACTGGCTATGTCATGGCGGATAATGAAGAGACATTGGTTCAATATTTAATTAAAACCGGTAATCGCGATGTGACAGGCACTGATTTTCGCTGGATACAAGAGCGCAATATTAAAGCTCATAGTGAACCGTTGGCTATGATCGTTATAGAGCGCCGAGAGTGGGGTAACTTTTATGGACAGTTACTCGAAGTTAAAGAAAAAGGCGTCACTATTGCTACTGGTGAACAAGCATGGCAGGTTCTACAGACAAAAATTGCTGAGACGTTAGCGGTATTTAAAGAAATAACGCATATAGAAAAAAAGGAAGTGGGCGCCATTAATTATGGCTTAGAGCGTCTAAGACTTAAACAAAGAAAGCTAGAATTGAAAAATGCCTTAGATGAAGTCTCAAAACAAGACATTGCCACTGAAAAAGCGGCTTTCGAGGCTGAATATAAGCAATATCAAGTAAAGTTGACAGGACTCTATCAGCAGTTACGCAGCGATAGCTTGGTTGCTCAAACCGAAAGCGGTAGTCAAATGGTTATCCCTTTGGCTAAGGTTGTTAGGGTTTTTCAACCGAATACCATGAGTTTATTGGATAAAATACTGCATTATGGAAGCAAGGTCATTGAGTTTTTAACCGATGACCCACGCGAAGCCAATACCGAAGGCGGCATTTTTCCTGCTATTTTTGGTACCGTGATGATGGTTATGATGATGTCGGTGATTGTGACGCCTTTTGGTGTGATCGCTGCTGTGTATTTACGTGAATATGCAAAACAAGGTTTCATTACTCGTTTAATTAGAATAGCGGTTAATAATCTTGCGGGTGTGCCTTCGGTAGTTTATGGTGTCTTTGGTTTAGGCTTTTTTGTTTATATTTTGGGCGGAAATATTGATCAATTATTTTTCCCAGAGTCTGCACCTGCACCTGTTTTTGGTACCCCTGGTTTATTATGGGCTTCCATTACCTTGGCTTTGTTAACCTTGCCTGTTGTTATTGTATCGACAGAAGAAGGCTTGGCGCGTATTCCAAGCTCCATCAGGGAAGGCAGTTTGGCTTTAGGGGCTACTAAATTTGAAACCTTATGGTTAACGGTATTGCCGATGGCGAGTCCCGCTATGATGACGGGGTTGATATTAGCGGTGGCTAGGGCTGCGGGTGAAGTAGCACCATTAATGTTGGTCGGTGTTGTTAAACTAGCGCCCACCTTACCCTTAGATGGCAATTTTCCGTTTTTGCATTTAGATAGAAAATTTATGCATCTTGGATTTCATATATATGATGTTGGTTTTCAAAGCCCTAATGTTGAGGCGGCAAGACCATTAGTTTATGCGACTGCATTATTGCTGGTATTGGTAATTATAGGTTTAAATTTGGCCGCAATTGTCATTAGGAATAATTTGCGGGAAAAATATCGGGCACTGGAAGGTTAAACAAATGACAGCACAACAAGTAAGATCACATTCAATTGATATGAGCTCTGTATTGCAAGGCAAGAATGTATCGCAACAGCCTAGTGAAACCTGTATTAAGGTAGAAAACCTAAATTTGTTTTATGGCGAAAAGCAGGCATTACATGGTATTAACATGGAAATGCAAAAGAAAAAAGTAACCGCTTATATTGGGCCTAGTGGCTGTGGTAAATCAACGTTGTTGCGTTGTATTAATCGCATGAATGATTTGGTTGATAGCGCAAAGATTGAAGGAAAAATTCTGCTAGATGGCGAAAATATCTATGATAAATCTGTCAATGTCGCGGCATTGCGTAGACGAGTCGGTATGGTCTTTCAAAAGCCCAATCCTTTTCCTAAATCTATTTTTGAAAACGTTGCTTATGGCCTTAGAATTCAAGGTGTTAATGATAAGCGCATCTTAGAAGAAACGGTTGAAAATGCGTTGCGTGGTGCTGCATTATGGGACGAAATGAAAGATCGCTTAAATGATAATGCACTGGGCATGTCAGGTGGGCAGCAGCAACGTTTAGTTATTGCTAGAGCCATTGCGATAGAGCCTGAAGTATTATTGTTGGATGAGCCTGCTTCGGCGTTGGATCCTATTTCAACGCTAAAAATTGAAGAGCTCATCAATGAGCTTAAAGAAAAATATACCATTGTTATCGTGACACACAATATGCAACAAGCCGCGCGTGTCTCTGATTACACCGCATTTATGTATATGGGCGAATTGATAGAGATAGGTACAACCAGTGAGTTGTTTACTAATCCTAGTAAAAAACAAACAGAAGACTACATTACCGGTCGGTATGGCTAATTAGGAGCAGACAATGGATAACAGTAAAATAAGTCATCATATATCTGAACAATTCAATAAAGAACTGGAAGATGTACGCAATAAAGTCTTAGCCATGGGTGGATTGGTTGAGCAACAGTTAGAATTGGCAATAGAGGCTCTAATTTCAGGTAATGTAGAGCAGGCAGAGCAAGTAATAAGCCAAGATAACCAAATTGATATGCTAGAAGTAGCGATTGAATTGGAATGTACGCAGATTTTGGCACTCAGACAGCCTACCGCTTTTGATTTAAGATTATTGTTAGCGGTTATTAAAATCATTCATGAGCTGGAAAGAGTCGGTAACAAAGCCAAGCGTATTGCTGAAATGGCTGTTAAATTATCCAATCACACTAATAATATGCCTAAGCATGATATGGATCGCATGATAGAACTGGTCAAAACCATGTTAGATCATGCCTTGGATGCTTTTGCTAGAATGTCTATAGATGAAATCCCCAGTATTACTGAACGTGATCAAAAGGTCGATCGTGAATATGAGAATATAGTCAGGTTATTGATTACTCATATGATGGAAGATCCAAGAAACATAACCCGCTTTTTAGATGTATTGACTACGGTACGCGCTTTGGAAAGGGTGGGGGATCATGCTAGATATATCTGCGAACATCTAGTTTTTATGATTAAAGGCGAAAATGTACGTCATTTAAGTCA
>CAIVYW010000366.1 GCA_903910205.1 uncultured Methylococcaceae bacterium
AAATCAAATTAATAACGGTCGCAGAAATACGAAAATCAGAATTATGTAGTCGTTCAAAAGCTGCCTTTGCTGATGGTATCAAGCCTTCTTTTTTGGCAAGCCCAATAATAGCGGCAGTGCCGGTAACGCTTAATCCCTTTTCTTTGGCTACGGCGCGTCCGGCACGCTCATCCATAATCAATAAAGATTTATCAGGATGACCTAAGGCTACATTGATGCAATCCGTTTCGCCGGCATCAAGATCAATATCTAATAATGGCTTGATTGGTTCAGGCCAAATGGTTAGCCAGCCGATTTCAATAGCATGCGCTATAGCTGTTTTACCTGGTGCATTTTTATGGGGTAATACTTCCCACTTTACTGATTCAGGTAAGTAAACAGTGCCAAAAATAGCCGGCAACCACTGCAAACCATCGACTATGGCTAAGCCAATTAAGGGGCTAGAATCAATAATAACAATTCGTGTCATAAAGACTTAGGCTTCCTTTAACCACTGATCCAATGTATCTAAATCCTGCTTTACGTCTTCTTCTGTTTGATTAATAACCGACACACCTAGTCTTGATATATGCGAGATAAAACTAGCCAAGGGCACATCAGCTAGTTTAGCTGCGCGTGCTAGGGATAAGTCACCTTCTTTAAATAAAGCCGTTGCTAAGGCTATACGGACGCCTGGCATATCAATTATGTTTGATGATTTAAGCCCCACCATTAAAGCATCGGGTTCATTTCTGTTCATCACCAACACTAAGTCAGTGTTAGCCATTCGCAATGCTTCGCTAGGGTTGTTTTTTAAACCGCTGACATTTACCGTTTTCATGGTCTTTCCTTATAGGAATATAAGATGGGCCTATTATATAGGCTATTGATGTAAAGCCCAATGAATGTAAAAACAGTAACCAATACTATTCAATTTCAACAACAATTTAACGGGTGACTTGATTTAAGACTTTTAGATTTTATTTAGATCACATTAAAATTAAAGCCCTGTTAGTTAGCTGTTATAATTCTGAAATTTTTAGCGTAATAACAGAAGGTTAGCTTTAATGAATTTGGCATATACGTTGTCTGGCTTTGCCGTAGGTTTATTAGTGGGTGTTACCGGCGTTGGTGGCGGCTCATTAATGACACCTTTACTGGTGTTTTTATTCGGTTTTAAGCCAGCCGTTGCAGTGGGTACGGACTTACTTTTTGCTGCGATTACTAAAACCAGTGGCGTTTGGGTACATCATGGCAAACATGGCTCAGTAGATTGGAAAATTGTTGGCTGGTTAGCCTTGGGTAGCTTGCCTTTTGCGGTAGCGACCTTATTTGTATTGAAATACTTGATGTCGGTAGGGCAAGAAATCACGGAAACCATCACTTTTACTTTGGGTATTGCCTTAGTTTTAACGGCCTGTTCTTTATTAGTGCGCAGCGTACTTATTACTAGAGCGGCAAAAGCGCCAGTGATTGATGATGAGCATAGTACCCCCGAGAACGCTGCACGCTTTAAGCATTTACAAATACCCGCAACCGTCTTAATAGGCGCGGTGCTAGGCATCTTAGTAACACTGTCTTCAGTGGGGGCTGGCGCCCTTGGAACGGTTGCCCTGTTGTTTTTATATCCTAAAATGACCACGCTGAAAATTGTCGGTACTGATTTGGCGCATGCCATACCTTTGACGGCAGTAGCGGGCATTGGCCATTTGAGCTTAGGTAATGTAGATTTAGTGTTATTAGGTAGTTTGTTGCTAGGTTCTTTGCCCGGTATCTGGATAGGTAGTCATTTGAGCGCCAAGATTCCCGAAAAATTCTTGCGTCCTTTTTTGGCGTCTATTTTAATGCTCATAGGTCTTAAATTTATTTTGCAATAAAAGTACTTAATAATGAGAGTTCAATAACCAAAGCAAAAAGTTATGTGGGAGCGGCTTTAGCCGTGTTTAGCCGGCTAAAGCCTCTCCCACAAAAGAGCTCTTCATGACTTAGTGCTGACAAGTCTTACAAAATACTGTGGTGCGATTAGCCATTCTAATTTCTGTTAAGGGTTGTAAGCAATTAATACAGGGCAAGTTGGCGCGACCATAAACGCAAAGTTGTTGTTGGAAATACCCTGGTTTTCCCGCTTCGTTGACAAAGTCTTTCAGGGTAGTACCGCCTTGCAAAATAGCGTGTCGTAGAATAATTCGAATACAATCCGCTAGTTTTTCATAGCGTGATAGAGAGATGCTGCCGGCTTGCCGTGAGGGTAATATACCGGCCATAAATAATGCTTCGTTGGCATAGATATTACCTATACCAACTACAATATGGCTGTCCATAATGAAGGATTTGACGGGTATTTTTCGATTATTGGCGCGTTGGTAAAGCAGTTCGCCGTTAAATTCAGCCAATAAAGGTTCTGGGCCTAGATCTTTAAGGAGTGGGTGATTTTCTACCGGTGTATCAGTCCATAATATGGCACCAAAGCGACGGGTATCATTAAAGCGTAACACGGTCTCGTTATTGAAAATAAAGTCGACATGATCGTGTTTGCCAGATGCTTGTCCTGCTGACATAATCCGTAAACTACCGGACATGCCTAAATGGATCAGCATCGTGCCTGCATCCGTGGTAAATAATAGATACTTCGCTCTCCTAGATACCGAGCGTATTTTTAAGCCACATAAGACCTTATTAAGGGTTTCAGGCACAGGCCAACGTAATTGAGGTTGACGGATAATAACCTGTTTGATAGTTTGGCCAACAATATGAGGCGTGATACCACGACAGGTCGTTTCAACTTCGGGTAGTTCGGGCATATAGATATTGTCTCGATCATTAATATAGAGGGTTGTGGCATGAAGTTTATCATGACTGTGACTATGGATTTCATCTGGATTATTTAAACTGTAATGGCTAATACACCGATTTTTTCTCCCAAGATTCCTACGTTAAAAGAGGCGAGTGTTCTATGGACAGGTTTAGCTGGATGCAGCGACTCTTTGGTTTTGGCCAATGCCATTAATAATGAAGACCGATTATTTGTTATTGTTACTCCCGATAATCAAACCGCTTTGCGCTTGGAGCATGAACTCGCTTTCTTTTTAAAAGACGAGCATGCCATTTTACATTTTCCTGACTGGGAAACACTGCCCTACGATGTGTTCTCGCCTTTACCGGAAATTATTTCAGAGCGTCTAAAAACACTGGCCTTATTGCCGCAGCTAAAGCGCGGAGCATTGGTGGTTTCGGTGACCACCTTAATGCACAGGCTTGCGCCTAGAGAGCATGTTTTAGCCAATAGCTTTGCCATTAATGTCGGTGATGATTTTAACTTAGAGCTCAATCGAATCAAGTTAGAAAGTGTGGGTTATCAGTGCGTGTCACAAGTTTATCAACATGCTGAATTTGCGGTAAGAGGCGCTATTGTTGATTTGTTTCCAATGGGCAGCAAGATTCCCTTTCGTATTGAGTTGTTTGATGAAGAAGTTGAATCTATACGCACCTTTGATCCTGAAACCCAGCGTTCTTTAGAAAAGATTGAGTCTATACAATTATTCCCCGCACGCGAATTTCCGCTGACCGATGAATCCATCAAGCTTTTTCGCCAAGCCTTTCGCAGTTATTTTCCTGAAGTTTCACCTAAAAACAGCTTGTATGTTGATGTCAGTAAAGGCATTACACCGAGTGGCATTGAGTATTATTTGCCGTTATTTGTAGAACAAACTGCGACTTTATTTGATTATTTGCCCTCAACAGCCATTGTCGTGTCATCAACGAGCTTTAATGCCACTGCAAGCGCTTTTTATGCGGAAGCTGAAGAGCGTTATTTGCAGCGTAAATATGATGTGAACAGACCGTTGCTAAAGCCAGAGCATTTATTCTTGTCGGCTGAAGACTTAGCCGTAAGTATGCGTTCATTTGCTAAGATTAGCCTAGATAACTCAGAGCCGATCACAGAATTAACTGATGTTAAGGTAGATGCGGCAGCAAGTAGCCAAATCGTTAACTTTGCCTGCCATGTGCCGTCAGAATTGATTATTGATGGCAAACTCAATGAGCCTACTCAAGCGTTACAACAGTTTATTGATGGTTTTGAAGGCAAAATTTTATTTGTCGCAGAGTCGCCAGGCCGTAGAGAAGCGCT
>CAIVYW010000367.1 GCA_903910205.1 uncultured Methylococcaceae bacterium
GAAGGTTTTTACGCAGAACACAGCGAGCGCGGCTTCTTTAACGACTTAGTGGCTTTTATGATTTCAGGCCCTGTCATCATGCAAGTATTAGAAGGCGAAAACGCTGTCCTTAAGCATCGCGACATTATGGGTGCTACTAACCCTAAAGAAGCGGCTGCTGGCACTATTCGTGCTGACTTTGCGTCTAGCATCGATGAAAACGCTGTACACGGTTCTGATGCAGTAGAAACTGCTCAAAGAGAAATCGCTTATTTCTTCGCGGATAATGAAATCAGTGCTAGAACCCGTTAATCTTACCTCTGTTAAACCCAAACAGTTTAACTTGCTAGATTACGACAGAAAAGGTCTTGCGGCCTTTTTTGTCGCTTTAGGCGAGAAACCTTTTCGAGCAACTCAAATACTTAAATGGCTCTATCAGGAAGGTGTTGAAGATTTCGACCTGATGACTGATTTAAGTAAGTCATTACGTAGTTATCTCAATGAACATTGTTATCTGGCCACGCCTGAAATTGTCATTGAACAAATTGCTAGCGATGGTACCCGTAAATGGGCGCTGCAAACGAGTTGCGGCAATCGTATCGAAACGGTGTTTATACCCGAAGAAGGACGCGGCACTTTATGCGTCTCCTCTCAAATTGGTTGTGCGTTGGCCTGTACGTTTTGCTCTACGGCTCAGCAAGGCTTCAACCGCAATTTAACGACTGCTGAAATTATCGGCCAAGTCATTGTTGCTCAAAAACGCTTAGGAACATCAAAAAAAATCACCAACGTGGTCATGATGGGTATGGGCGAGCCCTTACTTAATTTTGATAATGTCGTTGCTGCAATGAATTTAATGATGGATGACTTTACCTTTGGCTTGTCCAAACGCAGAGTGACCATTAGTACCTCCGGTGTCGTGCCGGCGATGTATCGTTTAACACAAGCCTGTGATGTCAGTCTTGCGGTGTCTTTACATGCGGTCACCGATGAATTACGTGACGAATTAGTGCCTATTAATAAGAAATACCCGTTAAAGGAATTAATGGAAGCGTGTAGAGATAATGCCAAACTTTCGCCACGCCGCACAGTCACCTTTGAATATGTGATGTTGGCCGGCGTTAATGACTCTATGCAAGATGCCAAGGGACTGATTAAACTATTAAAAACAGTGCCATCAAAGCTTAATTTAATTCCTTTTAATCCGTTCCCTAATAATAATTATCGCTGCTCTAGCAGTGAAACTATTCATCGTTTTAAAACGCTATTAAACGATGCCGGCATTATCACCACCGTCAGAAAAACACGCGGTGAAGATATTGATGCGGCCTGTGGTCAATTAGTCGGCCAAGTCGATGACAAGAGCCGTAGACATCTAAAGCTCAATCTCGTCAGCTCAGAAAGTGCAGGCTAATAGTTCTAAAACAGGTATTCGTTGGTCATTGTGGCTATTATTAGCCACTAGCTTAAGCTCATGTGCTCTGATTAATGATTACAATGCCGAACACGCTGAATTTACGCGCATACATTTACAGTTGGGTGTGCGTTATTTAGAAATGAATAAACTGGAACTGGCTAAAGAAAATCTACAATTAGCGCTTGAACAAGAACCTGATAATATTCAGGTGCAAAACTCGATAGCCTTTTTGTATGAAAAGTTAAATAATATCCAGCTTGCTAATAGCCATTATCAAACAGCATACACGCTAGATCCTGAGGATTGGAGTGTGCAAAATAATTATGGTCGCTTTCTATGTGAGCATGGCAAAAACCAGCAAGGCTTGGAATTATTAACAAAAGCCATCGCCACACCTTTAAACGATAAACCTTGGCTAGCATTGACCAATGCCGGACGCTGCCAAGAGACCTTGCAACAAGCTAAAACTTATTTTAACCTCGCGCTAAATCTAAACAATAGCTACGCACCGGCTTTGTTGGAAATGCAAAAAATCAGCTATCAAAATGCCGATTACTGGGCGGCAAAAACTTATTTACATCGCTATTTAGCGGTTGCAGAGCAGACCGCTAGTAGCTTATGGTTTGCTTTACATACAGAGCACGCTTTAGGCAATAACAGCTTGGCGAAACAATATCAGAAAGAATTACTAGAAAAGTTCCCGCTTTCTGAAGAGGCACAAAAGAGCGCAAGCATAAAAAATTTTTAAGGGTTATTGCAATAACCTTTACAGCACTTACAAAAGACATGGCTAATAACATACAAGCAATTCGCGGAATGCACGATGTGCTACCCGACCAAACCCCTTTATGGCAAACCACTGAACAGATACTCCGTGAAGTATTAGGCTGTTATGGCTATAGCGAAATACGTTTACCTATCGTAGAAAAAACCGAACTATTCAAACGCTCTATCGGTGAAGTCACCGATATCGTCGAAAAAGAAATGTACACCTTTGATGACCGTAATGGCGATTCTTTAACCTTACGCCCTGAAGGTACGGCCGGTTGTTTAAGAGCGTGTCTGGAACATGGACTGCTACATAATCAATCGCATCGTTTATGGTATTACGGACCTATGTATCGTCATGAGCGCCCTCAAAAAGGTCGTTATCGACAGTTTATACAATTAGGTGTTGAAACCTATGGTATGTCGGGGCCTGATATTGATGCCGAACTCATACTCATTATGGATAGGCTCTGGAAAAAACTAGGCATACGCGATAAAGTGCGCCTAGAGTTAAATTCCTTAGGCACGATTGCTGAACGCCTAGTGTATCGTGAAACGCTGGTCACTTATTTTCAAAACCATCTTGCTAGCTTAGATGAAGATAGTTTACGACGCTTGAAAACTAATCCTTTGAGGATATTAGACACCAAAAATCCAGCCATGCATGAGGTGGTCGCTAACGCACCCGAATTAATGGCCTATTTGGGTGAAGACAGCTTAAAGCACTTTACTACCTTAACCGCGACCTTAGATGATTTAGGGATTCGCTATGAAATCAATCCACGTCTAGTGCGTGGGCTAGATTATTACAGTAAAACTGTTTTTGAATGGGTGACCGATGAACTCGGTTCACAAGGTACGGTCTGTGCTGGAGGGCGTTATGATAGCCTCATCGAACAATTAGGCGGCAAACCTAATTTCGCAGTAGGCTTTGCGATGGGCATAGAGCGCTTATTAGCCTTATTGGAAAATTCAGAATCCATTCAGCTTAATAGCGTTGTTGATGTCTATATGATACGAGTGGGTGAACAGGCCGAACAAGTAGGCTTTCAGTTTGCTGAAACCATCAGAAACGAAGTGCCTAGCCTAAAACTGCAAGTTAATTGCGAGGGCGGCAGCTTTAAAAGCCAGTTTAAAAAAGCCGATAAATCAGGTGCGCAATATGCTCTCATTTTAGGTGATGATGAAGTCAGTCGCGGCGAAGTGAGCATTAAATCGTTACGTAATGCACAAGACCCGCAGCAAACGCTCAGCCAAGTACAGGCTTGTGAGTTTTTAAGACTAGCCTTCAATAAAGGCTAGTTGCTTGAGCTATCAGCTCGCCCAAAACTATTTTTTTAAATTATAACCATAGAGAATGCTAGTGGAAATTTACGATACAGAAGAAGAACAACTAGAGGCCGTTAAACGCTGGTGGAAAGAAAACGGACAAGCCACGATTATTGGCTTAGTCATGGGTATTGCACTGATTCTAGGATGGAATTACTGGCATGATCATAAAAAAGTTCAAGCAGAGCTAGCCTCCAGTTTATATAGTGAACTGTTGCAAGCAACAGCCAGCAATAACTTAGAGAGTGCTGAAAAACTAGCCGAACGCATTCAACAGCAACATCCCAAAACAGAATACGCCGCCTATAGTGGTCTTTTATTGGCAAAAGTGAAAGTTCAGCAAGGTGATCTCGCTAAAGCCGAAACTATTTTGACTCACATTGCCAGTGGCTCAAATAAAGAACTTAGCAATATTGCCAACATCAGACGCGTACGTTTAATGATGGCGAATGGTCAATACGAGCAAGGCTTACAGTTGATTAATAGCATTGATCCGGCCAGTTCAGCCAGCTATTCTGGTAACTATGATGAATTAGTCGGTGATTTATATGTCGCTCTGGATCGTCTTGAACTAGCTCGCAGCTCTTATCAAAAAGCCTTAGAAAGTGGCTATCGTTCACCTTTATTGCAACTTAAAATGGATGATTTAACGGTATCTGAAAAAGATGCGACTCCAACCACTGAAACTCAAAAATAATGCGTCTATTTTCGATTATATTAATCAGCATAGCCCTAACAGGCTGCTCGGGATATGATACCGTTAAAGAAACTTTTTCTGGCATCACCGATTACTTTAAAGGCGGCGAAGATAATTCAGAGCCGCCCTCGGTACTCGTAGAATATCCGCCTGAAATAACAATCGAAGAAGTTTGGCGTGAGTCAGTCGGTGTAGGTTCTGAGCAACAATCACTTAAACTGATACCTGCTATCGCCGCCGGTAAAATAATAGCGGCTGATAAAGAGGGCTTAGTTGAAGCGCGTGATTTAAATACCGGTAAGTTAATCTGGAAAGCCAAAACGCAACTTCATCTTTCCGCAGGCCCTGGCGTTGGCGCTGGCACTCTGCTATTAGGTTCAAGTGATGCGGATGTCATTGCTTTAAATATAGAAAACGGTGAGCTGTTATGGAAATCACAAGTCCCTAGTGAAGTACTCTCAGTGCCCTTAGTCTCTCATGGTGTGGTAGTGGTACGAACTACCGATGGTGCAGTGAGTGCTCTCAATGAGAAAACTGGCGCTAGACTTTGGCATTATGAGCTCACCTCACCGGCGTTAAGTGTGCGCGGCATAGGTACACCTATTATTTATGAAGATAATGTTATTGCAGGTTTTGATACCGGTAAATTAATGGCATTACGTTTACTCGATGGTAAATATACTTGGGAAACCAGTATTGCCATTCCTAAAGGCCGTACCGAAGTCGAACGTTTAGTTGATATTGATGTTGATCCCCTCGATGTAGCCGGCACGCTGTTTATTACTGGCTATCATGGCGGCGCAGCGGCAGTCTCTGAAATAGATGGCGACGTTTTATGGCGTAATGAAACAATATCGTCCTATACCGGTATTAGTCATGATTTTAGATATCTGTATTTATCTGACGCCAATGACAATGTCTTGCAAATAGAGCAACGTACCGGAGCCGGTCTTTGGAAACAAAAAGAATTACAACACAGAAAACTCACCAAGCCCGCCATTTATGACAACTATGTTGTCGTTGGCGACTTTGATGGCTATGTTCATTGGTTAGCCATTAATGATGGTCGACAACTAGGTCGTTTTAAAGTCACCAAGAATATTGGCATCGATGTACCACCTATCGTGGTAGATAATACTGTATACATTTACGCAAAAGACGGCACACTCGCCGCTTTAAGAACCCGGCCACACTAAAACTATGTTACCTGTAATTGCCCTAGTAGGGCGCCCTAATGTTGGCAAATCAACTTTATTCAACTTTTTAACCCGAAGCAGAGAAGCCCTAGTCGCTGACTTTGCTGGTCTGACTAGAGATCGTCAGTATGGCCGAGTCAAACACGGGGATCGAGCTTGTCTAGTCGTCGATACCGGCGGTATCGCTGATGATGCCGAAGGCATAGAAAGCTTTGCCAGAAAACAAGTTCAAATAGCTTTAGAAGAAGCCGACCTAGTCTTATTTATGGTTGATGCCCGTGAGGGTCTTAGTGCCTCGGATAAAGTTATTGCCGACACACTACGTAAGCTGGATAAACCGATATTATTGGTCACCAACAAAGTAGATGGCATCGATGCGACCATTGCCGCTGCGGATTTTTATTCATTGGCACTAGGCGAGCCAGTACAAATTGCAGCGTCTCATGGCAGAGGCATACCCGAATTATTACAACGCGTAGATCAACTATTACCACCTGCTGATGAAGAGCTGGTCGACGAAGAAAGTAAAGGTATCGCTATTGCCGTCGTCGGACGCCCTAACGTCGGCAAATCGACATTGGTTAATCGCTTATTGGGTGAAGAACGCGTCATCGTATACGATGAACCAGGCACTACGCGCGATAGTATTTACATTCCCTTTGAACGCAATGGCAAACAATTTACCCTGATTGATACCGCAGGTATGCGTAGGCGCTCTAGGGTTTCTGATGCCATAGAAAAATTCAGCGTTATTAAAACGCTACAAGCCATCGAAAAGGCTAACGTCGTTATTTATTTAGTGGATGCCCGTGAAGGTATCACCGATCAA
>CAIVYW010000368.1 GCA_903910205.1 uncultured Methylococcaceae bacterium
CGTGCGATAACTACTCTAGGTTAATTAAATGTTTAACACGTCGTGCTATAGCTACTGTAGAGTCTGTTAAATGTTTAACACGTCGTGCTATAGCTACTCTAGGTCTGTTAAATGTTTAACACGTCGTGCTATAGCTACTCTAAGTCTGATATATGTTTAGCACGTTGAGCGATAGTTTCTTTAGGCTTGAAGACTTTTTAGCGCGTCGTCTACATGATTCAATTCGAGATCTCATTGTTTAGAGTCATCATTAGAATCATTTAACTAATGGTGCAAAATCATCTTAAAAATGACTGATAATATCTAGTCAATAAACTGCTGTTTTTTTAAAGTATTACATAATAAAAGTTTTAAAAATATAGGTAGTAATACTGACTTAGTGGATTTATGTTGTTTGTATGATAGATTACGAAATCGCTAACAATAGTCGGCCCCCATTTACCTCTTATTTAAACTTACCCATGTTTATCCTTCATAGCTCCAATAAAACCGAAGAGTTAGTCGAAAACTTGACTAGCCTCATTAAAAATAGACCGTTAACATCCCCTTTTGCTAAAGAAGTATTTCTGATTCAAAGTCAGGGCATGGAGCGTTGGTTGTCGCAACAACTCGCCGAGCAGCTTAAGGTTTGGGCTAATTATGAGTTTTTATTTCCAAACAAATTTTTTAGTGCTTTAGCGCAACGTATTGACAGTCGATTAAATGATGCCGCTTTTGAGCGCAACCTCATGTTATGGCGTATTGAAGCCTTATTACGGCAGGTAGAGGGTGCTGAATTTTTGCCCATAAAAAACTATTTAGAGACCGACCATCAAGACATAAAGCGTTATCAACTGGCAAAGCAGTTGGCGCAAATTTTTGATCAATATCAAATGATGCGCCCTGATATGCTGAGTCTTTGGCAAAAAGGCGATCTGCTTTATGATAATGCCACCGAACAGTGGCAACGCGCTTTATGGTTAGCCATCTGTGAACAAACAGGCGTTAAGCATCGCGGTGCATTATGGTTAGAGACCATTGCTAAATTTAATAATACCCCGCCCGGTGCTTTAAGTACGTTGCTACCTGAACGTATTGCGGTGTTTGGTATTAATACCCTGCCGCCCCTGTTTTTAAGTTATTTAGAGGGCTTGGCTAAACATTGTGATGTGCATTTTTTTTTACTAAATCCTTGTCAAAGCTATTGGGCTGAGCTAGTTAGTAAGCAAGGCTTGCAAGATAAGGTTTTTGATGGTCACCCCTTATTGTCTTCTTTAGGACAGCAGGGCCGAGATTTTCAGGCGATGTTGCAAGAACAGCTGAACCCTGATTTTAAAGCAAACACTTCAAAATTAATTGAATACCAAGCCACTACAGTGCTGCAACAATTACAACAGGATATTTTACATAATCAATTAGAGGGGCATAGATCATTACTTACTGATAACTCTATTAGTATTCATGCCTGTCATTCACGATTGCGCGAAGTTGAGGTGTTAAGAAATCAATTATTAGCGGCTTTAGAGCAAGACACCAGTTTAGAGCTGCGTGATATCGTGGTGATGGCGGTCGACATTGAAGTCTATGAGCCGTTTATTTCGGCGGTATTTAGCGATATACAACACGCCATTGCCGACCGTAGTTTACGCTTAAGCAATAATAGCTTAGATGCGTTTATCCGTTTTTTAGACTTGAGTCAAAGTCGCTTGGGCTGGCAAAGTGTCTTGGATTTACTAGAGCAGCCCGTTATTTATAGTAACTTTGCCTTAGTAGAAACCGATTTAGAGTTAATTAAATATTGGTTAGCAGCGACCCATGTGCGCTGGGGCCAGTCTGCGCAACATAAAAAAGAACTCGATCTACCCGAACTGAATGAAAATACCTGGCAAGCTACCTTAGATAGATTATTGATGGGCTATGCGGTAGGCTCAGAAGATGACTTTGTTTGCGAGGTTTTACCCTTTCCTGATATTGAAGGCTCTTCTGCTCAGGCTTTAGGGGGCTTATATAGTTTCATGAGCGTATTATTTAACGCTAAAAATGAACTAAAATGCCCCAAGACTTTAGTCGATTGGACTAGCCAACTGAGTTGTTATGCTGAACAATTACTAGGACAAACTGGCTCTATTGAACAGCAACAACTCTATCAGCTATTAACTGCCTTATCGTCTAATGTGGAAAGCGTTCATAATGAGTGCTTGGCTTTACCGGTCATTACTAGCTGGCTAGAAGATCGCGTTTCTGAAACTAAATCGACTCAAGGTTTTTTACGAGGTCAATTAACTTTTTGTTCTATGTTGCCGATGCGGGCCATTCCTTTTAAAGTGACGGCCTTGCTGGGCATGAATGAGGGCGAGTTTCCAAAAATAGATCAAAATCCTACTTTCGATTTATTGTCACAACATGCTCGTAAAGGTGATCATTCCCGGCGCAGCGATGAACGCTATCAGTTTTTGGAAATAGTATTATCGACTAGACAACAATTAATAGTGACTTACATAGGTCAATCTATCGCCAATAATGACGTTATTTTTCCTTCTGTGGTGATCAGCGAATTACTTGACGTATTACAAGACAATTATCAATTACAGAACCTGACGATACGCGAACCCTTACAATCTTTTAGTTATCGTTATTTTAATGGCAACCCTAGTTTAGTGAGTTTTTCTAGCGCAGATTGCGAAACCGCTAAAGCGTTACAAAGCCCTGAGATACCAGCAGTTAACTGGTGGCAAGGCGAACTCACAACAGATACGAACAGCGTTATCGAGATTGCTGACTTATTGGCTTTCTATCAACATCCACAACGCTTTTTTATGCGTCAGCAACTGAGCTTACGCTTTGAAACAATGAACGCACAAATCGAAGAGTGTGAACCTTTTGTCATTGATAAAAGGGAAGGCTATGGCATTTATCATGAATGGATAGAGCAACGACTCTTAGGTGAAAGCCCGTCGGTAAAAAAATTACAAGCCCAAGGCCGTTGGTTATCAGGGGTGTTAGGCGAGTTAGAATTTGCCCAGCAACAAACCAGCCTTGACGAATTCGTTACATGCCTACAAACAAAAAACCTAGGTGCGCCTATAGAAGATAAGGCGATTGATCTGCGTATTAATCAGCATCGTTTAGTGGGTAAATTAGGCTGTCGTTATGAACAGGCTAGCCTGATATATCGTTATGCGGATCTTAAAGGCAAAGATTTTATCAATGCACTGTTGCATCATTGTGTCTTGAATCAGTTCGCACCACAAAGCACTTATTTATTAAGTACGGATGAAGATATTGTGTTCTTGCCAGAACATGGCTCAGCTGATTTATTAGCGAGCTTAGTGGATATTTATTGTGCCGGCCAGCAAGCCCCTAATGCCTTTTTTGTAGAAGCCGCCTTAGCCTATATTAAACAAGCACAAGTATTAAAAACCAGCGCTAGGGCGAGCAAACCCGCCATAGCCGCAGCTAAAGAATGGCTGGATCGAGCCGTATTACAAGCTTACGAACCAGAACTTAAACGACTCTACCAAGACATGCTCAACCGAGGCGAAGTGCTGGATGAGCATTTTGAACAGCAATGCCAGACCTTGTTACAGCCTATTTGGGATGAGCTGCATTAGGAATGTGCATGAAATAATAGCATCAAGTAAATCTAGCGCCCCCCTTTGAAAAATGGGGTTGGGGGAATTTTTAAAATCATAGTTGCCGAAGTGTGTTGTGCTCGTTCCTTAGCCGTTTTACAACGCTCAAGTTATGGCACTGCAAACGTTGAGCATAAATAATACAATCCTATATAATGTTAAAAACAAATCCTTCTTAGAGAGCAACATGAAACCAAGTCATTTATCAACCTTATTAATACTATCTGCTTTAACGACTGGCTGCGCCTCTACCAGTGGCTGGCGTCCGGTGGTCGATCCTCGTATGGATAAAAGTCCAGACACCGTTCAGCGCGATATGTTTGAGTGCAAAACACTGGCCGATCAAGCATCTGATATTACCAAAGAAGTCGGTATGGGTGCTGCTGTAGGCGCTGTTACGGGTGCTGCAACGGGTGCTGCGGTCGGTGCTGTCGCAGGCAGTGCGGCAATGGGTGCCGCAGGGGGCGCTATTTTAGCTATTCCCGCTGGCTTATGGGAAGGCTATCAGGCCAACGAAAACTTTAAACTAGCCTTTAAAAGATGTATGCGTCAACGTGGCCATACATTGGTTAACTAAGACAAGCTATAACATATTGCCGAGTCATGCTGGGTTGCGAAAAGACCCAACCCATCATCCTATGTCCCTTATAAACGGCCATGTTATTAAGCTTAGGTAAGACGTAATAATAAACCTCCCACTTTTATAGGATGCGCTTCACTGCCGTTTTGCACATCCTTATAGAGGGTATTTTATTTTTTGCGAGTTACCTTGGTGAATTTTCTTAAATAACATAAACCGGACAGCTTCAGCTTTTTATTGATGTAAAAAGCTGAAGCTCACACTAAGTCGCATCCCTAGATGGTTTATGTAAATACTGATGTAAGTCTTCGATCAATTTTTCAACCTTCTCTTTTGCATTAGGTCGCCAAGCTCGGGTGAATCGAGCATCCATGCCGGTCTGGCGTATGGATTCCAGCCATGCTTGTACGGCAGGTTCTGGGTAGCCTGCTGAGCAGGCGGCTTGGTATAGTAAGGTATATTCTTTCAATAAATCGGTACTAAAGGTTAACGGATCATCAGAACCCAAAGCGATAGCTACGGAGGGCGGTGAATTGGGCTCAAGAATGGGTGGGTTTAATCTAAGAATAGGATGATTGCGCAAGTCTAGCAAATCTCCGATAAGTAGATTGCTTGATGGATTTACCTCAATCACAATACCATGTTGGCTAATGCCATGCCTAAGCCCATATTGCACGGCATTAAGTGCCTCTACTTCGTCCATACGAACAGGCACATCAATGAGTGTTTGTCCGCGCCTAAACACAGATTCATCATCTAAATAAAGCTCAAGAATTTTTCCAACCCGACGAGGCGAATGCATACGCCCCTGATCACTACTTCTTTTAATATTTTGTGCGGCCTTCAAAAAGGTATCGTAACCCCCATCAACCATCGGCCTATCGGTATAAGGTGGCACCAAAAAACGATGTAACAAATGGTGCGCCTCAGCCAGCTCCTCTATCCGATAACCCGGCTTGCCATAAATATAATCTGATAATTCACGCACTTTGTTGAGCAGAATATTGACTCGTCCTGGCGATGCTATTGCTGCATATTCAGGGCGAATTCGATAACGGGTATATAAACGCCATTCCATAACCAGATCCCATAGCCGTTCTTCAGCAGGCATTAGCACTGAACCGACTGATTCTGCCCAACTTTTCGGATCTACACCTAACGCAATAGCATGACCCAACCGCCCTTTACTGCCACCCAGAATATAATGTACATGCTCATAGATATGGCGCATACCTTCGAGTAAATGCCTAAAGTCTTCAGCAACATGAGTCGTTACATTCAGTATTGGCCCCGCATTGTCTTGTTCACGCACAGAGGCCAGCGCCGAGGCATCAAGTACATGACGGAATAAAGGTGCTATAACCCAGGTAGGAACACCCAACTCATCGGTAGCTACATCTAAACCGCGAATAACCCACAAACAAGATGGCACGGCTGCAATGAGTTCGGCCAGCGCACGCGCCTTGCCGCATTGCTGGGCAAAGTAATCAACATAGCGACCATGCACAACATCCATACCCTCTTTTTTATTGGGTTCTGCATAAGTTCCTGCCCAGAATGCGCTTGGCGTGCCTTTTTTTCGATCAGAATCATCTCGATATTTAACGAAATGAAAAACAATGCCCATTTCCGGTTCAAATATTGAAGCCGAGTTTTCTTTCAAGACTTGTTGCCAAGAACGCAGATAACCTAGCAGTTCCTCGCCAATGTCAGTAGCGGTGCTTTGCAAACTGGTTCTAAATTCCAACACCCGAATACGATGGCCTTCACCTGCAATGTCATAGGATACCTGCGGTAAAATGGGATTCAAGGGGATGCGAAGATCGCCAAGCCTATCGTAAAAACGAATAAACCATTGCAAACCTCCGGTGAGCGGTCGTTGCACAACGCTACGATAATACTGACAACGAACGCGGGTCGTTTGCCAGAATAAATGTGCAAAATAGTCGTCATGCTGCTTGCCATCTGCTGTGCTACGGTTAGCGCGTTGTCGACCTTCAAGGTAAGCAAAGGCATTGCGGAGCAACCAGCGCTCCCCAGCATTCTTGCCAAATAAATTGAGTCGCACGGCAATAGGATCGCAGCGCCTGAAAGCATCATCCACACTCTTGATCGGCTCATCTTTCAGCGTCAGCGAGGTAGGATGAATATCCGCATAAAGATCACGTAGCAGTTCTATGTCTGGCAGGCGCTGCTCATCGCCGCTGATGAGCGCCTTGATGACGGCTTTGAGCGTTTCGCATCTAAGCGGTGTCCAAGCTTTGTTCTTTGAACTTAAGTAAGCATCATCGACAAAAGCGCTAAAACTAGCTGTTCCTCGTATCAAAAATTCCGCTAAGGTGCAACGCGCTATGGCAGCGGCAAGTAACCAACGTACTAGATGTTTGCCTTCTGACAGTGGTGCGCCTGGATTTGCCAGTGCATTGTCTTTCACATCAACCGTGGCAATGGCAGCAAGCGCTGACACCCATAACAAAGGAAAGCTCATGCCCGCACCGATATGCTGGTGAATTTCAGCTACGCCAAGATCGAGTAAGCGGCGCACTAACAAGGGCGAATTAAGATCAACACGCACAGGCGCCGGCTCAATTCCCAACGCTGACAGCAATAAATCTTCAGGCAACGATAAGGTTAACCACCGATAGTGGTCGGCAGCATCTAAGGCCGTCAAATCGGTACTTTCTTCAAGCTCAGTAACACCTGCACGTCGCGAAAGATGGCTGCGCACTAGCGTTTGCAGATAAACATGCAAGGGTATTGCGTGATCATGAGTGCCAGACATTGCCCCAAACCAACCACGATCGCGGGCAGCCAGCAAGCGATCCAGCGACCAACCGGTGTGTGGCGCAAGCTGACTTTCACAGGAGCGCCATAGCTCACCGGTCTTATTGTCTTCGCCCAGTAAAGGATCTAGCGCGACCAAACCCAGCTGAAAAGATCTTTCGCTAGCCAGCGGGAAAGCCGCGACTTCGGCACGAAGAAAAGATTCTGGCACCCGCCGTGGTGGCGGCGTTGCATTAGCAGATAGATCAATGGGAGGCATAAACTAACGACCGTCAAGATTGGGATTTAGCCACCAGCAATTCAGAGCATCATGAAAATCCAGCTCCATGAAGCCCAGCCATTTTATTCCGGGCACACTCCCCCATCTCCGTACGTTAGAGTCAGCGTGCATTGTTTATCAAGTCGGGGGTTTTTTGTGTAATCGCTCCTAA
>CAIVYW010000369.1 GCA_903910205.1 uncultured Methylococcaceae bacterium
CTCAACTAAACCTAATTCGTCAACCATACCAGCTACAAGGCCTAGATGATCTAAATTGTAACTACTGTAAAGGGATTCCTCATTCATAGATAGCCTCCAAAGATTATGATCCGCTACGTATAGTTTAAATCATTTTCTATCTTGAGGGGGTGCGGAATGCCGGTTTGATGATTGCCCTGGCATTGCCGCTCAGCGACTTCGAAGACGCGATGCAATGCGCCTCTGCAATGGCCTGTAATGCCGATGTTATTGTTAGCCGTAACGTTAAGGACTATCAGAATTCATTTATCAGAACAGTAACGCCTGAGCAGTTGTTACAGGAATTAAAAGGCTGTAGTTAATTTATTTTAAAAATCAGATCCGTATCAGATGGTATATATCTGTTTTATTGGTACACACAAACACTATGATGCCATCGAGGCGAGCACAATATGATCATTTTTCCAATAAAAAATGACACTGATTATCAAGCAGCATTAGCAGAAATAGATAAGCTCATGGATGCCGAACTTAATACGTCAGAAGGTGATGCATTGGACATCTGGGTGACTTTAGTTGAAAGCTACGAAGCTAAACAATTTCCTATTTCCGCGCCTCATTCAATAAACGCTATAAAATTCAGAATGGAACAACAAGGTTTGGGCTTAAATGACCTAACCGTTTATTTTGGAACACTAGAAAAAGTAAAAGCATTTTTTGATGGGAAATTGCAGTTAACCTTAGAAACCATTAAAAAACTACACCAAGGTTTAAATATTCCGTTGGAAAGTTTAATTAATGGCTAAAACCCCACAACATAAAGGCTATTACTTGGCTAATTCATAACAAATCCCTATCACTTAACAACCCCAGCGTAATCCTGGCGTATGTACAGGCGCATCCCATAATGCCAACCACGGCTCTTCTAACAAGGTTAAGGTAATAGAACAACCCGCCATATCAATGGAAGTGGTGTAATTGCCTACTAAGGAGCGGACGATATTGATGCCGCGTTTTTCCCAGTATTGAGCAGCTAAATCGTAAATCAAATACAGCTCCATTAACGGAGTAGCACCAAAACCATTCACATGCAGCAATACCGATTGGTCTTTTTGCGGCCTTAAGTCTTCATCAATCAGCGCTGCAATATGCTCTACGATCTCGGTGGCAGACGTTAAAGCTAAGGTTGCACGACCTCGCTCACCATGTATACCTACGCCCATTTCCATCTCGGTATCGCTAAGTGTAAAAGTCGGATGTCCTAAAGCGGGCACCGTGCAACACCTTAAGGCCACACCCATCGAGGCGGTGGCTTTGTTGACGCTATCACCTAAGGCTTTACAGTAAGCTAAATCAGCACCTTGCTCTGCGGCGGCTCCGACTATTTTTTCTACGATTAAAGTCCCGGCTACGCCACGTCGCCCCGTGCTATGGTTTCTGGGTAAGGCGACATCATCACTGACTAAGATACTGGCATTAGGCAGTTCTAACATCTCGGCGGCCATTTCAAAATTCATGACATCACCGGCATAGTTTTTTACGATAAACAAAACGCCACCGCCATTATCAACCGCCAAGGCTGCCGCCAACATTTGATCAGGGCTCGGTGAGGTAAATATTTGTCCAGGACAAGCCGCATCTAGCATACCTGCGCCCACAAAACCGATATGTAAAGGCTCATGACCTGAGCCACCACCCGATATCAGTGCCACCTTACCCTGTCGAGTAGGGTGCTTGCGTGTAACAAAATGCGGTGAGGTATTAAGCTTGATAATATCAGCATGAGCTTTAGAAAAGCCTAGCAAGGTTTCATCCAACAGGCTATCAA
>CAIVYW010000370.1 GCA_903910205.1 uncultured Methylococcaceae bacterium
CTTTAGGAGCGATTACACACAAAACCCCCGACTTGATAAACAATGCACGCTAACTCTAACGTACGGAGATGGAGGAGTGTGCCCGGAATAAAATGGCTGGGCTTCATGGAGCTGGATTTTCATGATGCTCTGAATTGCTGCAAATTTGATAGTTGATAACCCTGAGCTTGCATAGCCTGCAAAATAGACATCAGTGAAGCAGGCGCATCTAAGCCAACGGCATTACCGATTTGCGAAGCTTTGCTATTGGAATTAGTAAAGATAAAAGCAATGCGTTTATCGGCATTATGCTTGCGTTTTAAGTTTGCAAAACGAGAGGCAATACCGGCAATCCGCGCGACTCTATCGAGTAACGGTTGGTATTCAATCTGCTCATGCGAAGCGCTGACAGTTTTGGCTTTAAAAGACATGGGCACAGTAATAATGCGTCCATCAAATTCTGGCAACACCACATTCATAGCCGCATCTAGCGGATTAAGTCCACGCGAGGATAAGCGCCACTGATCGTAGCTCATACCACTGGTGATGGCTTGCAATACCGGCACATTTAATTGTTCTAATACCGACACCGACCAACCGGCAGGTGTAAAAGCATCTTGCGTAATATCGCTCATCGCAAAAGCCGTGGTGTTAATCAATACATCAATATGGCTACCCGCTACACCGCTAAAATAACGTAATGCTGTCGGTAAACTCGTGCCATTATCACTGCCTGCACGTAAGGAGGCGGTAAAAATAGGCAGCACATTTAACGCGTGTTTTTCTAAGGCGCTAATCAATGCATCAATAAAGCGGGTATTACCACTCAACCAATGAGCGCGATAAAAAACAATGCCGATACTCGCTTGCTGACGATTTCGAATGTTTAGCCATGCCTCAATATCAGCATCGACGGGTAAATCGGGGTGATAAATGCCATGTTCTGGCAAAACGATGGCAGAGTCATAACCTAAACCTGTCAACAAAAAATGATCCGACAAATAGCGCAGCAATTGCGCCATATTAAGACTACCGCCCGCTTGAAAATAAGTCAGCGTCTGATGCAGCACATCTAATGAAACAGTCGATGCGGCAGCTAATTCTGGATCAGGTTCGCCAATACCACTAATAACAATTAAATGCTGCCCCCGATTTTGCACATGCTTTAAGAGGTCGGTAAAGCCTGAAATACTGCCCAAACTACCCAATACTCGCAAGATAATAATCTGCACTGAGCTCAGTTTCGGAATGAGTATTTCTGACATTTGCGTAGCACTGTCCAACTCTTGTAAGTTGATAGCGATAACATCTAGCGCATCTTTTGGCAATTGTGCTACAGCACTTTGTAAGACCGTTAAATCATTAGGCGCATGCGTCAATAAAGCGATAGCCGCAGACCTATCAGACATCACCCACACCTAATCTATGAATAATATGTTCGGTAACCTCATTGCCATCTTGCAAATGCTCTTTTACGATACGTTCCAATACTGACTCATCAGCACAGCGATACCAAACACCTTCAGGATAAACCACTAAAATAGGGCCGTTTTTACAAACAGCTACACAATGTGAGCGAGTACGTTTTACTTTTAAATTAGGATGACTATCGATAGTCTGGCCTAGTTTTATAAACATCTGCTCAGCTTGATTACCGCCTTCTGTACAACGAGGCCCTGTACACATAAGTACGTGTTTATGATGAGTACGCATTAGGATTTAATCATTTTGTTTTGATGGCTCATCAATCCCATTAACGCACCTAAGGTTAACCAAAATAGTGCATTAGCAAAAGCGGTCGCCATAATAAAAGTGCTCGCTAATTCAGCAGGTGCAAGACTGCCTTGCACTTCGGGTTGCGGCGCACCGATGACATGAGGAGAAAGCAATAACACCGCGCCAAAGAGTTGATTGAGTTTAGTTTTAGCAAACACCAACAACCATAAGCCCAGTGCTGTATCAAACACTGTCATTAACCACCATAGTTGTCTCGCCTCTAAATCTGCGGCCAAGCTGCCTGGTAGTTCTGGTGGTAAACCTAATGAGGGCGCTACAAAAAAAATACTATAACCCGCTAAGCCCCAATACAAACCCTGACGCCAAGAGTTAATGCCGCCGCGCAAGGTGCTAGCCGCACCTAACAATAAGGCAAAACCAACTGCCAGACTTATATTGGCTAGCGCTGTAAACAAGGTACGTTCTGCACCATTAGTCGGTTGCCAAGCATCGGGCTCATGTTGATGTACAGTTCCATCAACATGAACTTGATGATCAGCAGCTTGTTCATAAACTTCAGCGTGTAGCAAACTAGGAATAACCTGATAGCTTTGTAGCGCCGTCAATAATAAGCCCGCCCAAAGCCCTGCCCATAAAGCCGAAACGATGAGTTTTTTAAGTGTAGACAGATTAGGCATTAATGGCACGGAAAACTAGCTGAATGTCGGCCATCATGTGCGGCATTATGTACTTGAACCGTCGTTGAAAAGCCCGCGCCATAAATAAGCATCAAGCCCAATATAGCAGCGAACAAACTGGGTAAAATTCGATCTTTTAAAGCGTCAGAACGGGATTGATCGACAACATTATCAATTAATAAAGGGGCTAAAGACATGTTTCTTTCTCCTAAGTGATTCAAACAATAAATAACACGCCTAGCGTAACAATCTGAACAAACAGATGGTTACGCTGACGTAAGAGGGAGGGAAGATAAGACGGACGCACAGAGGCCATCCATCTGAACGCCCTCCGCGTACACAATGATGATTACACTAGGCCGGTCTCCGGGCTTACAAGCAGGACTATCTCCCGAAATTTGCGCCTTCCCATGAAATCACAGTGGCCGTTGCAAATCCTTTACTTGTTTACCGTTGCGGGGGCAGCACAGGCTTTATTAATAACCTGTTTCCCGTTTCAATTCTTAGGGCAGAACGCCTAAGAATACCTAATGCAACATAACTAAAACTGAGCGCCTAGTATAGGCACTGATTGACATCCTCTCCAAGGAGATTGCTAGTTTCCGGCAGCCAACTTAAGGTGGCAACCAAACCCTTGGTGTCGTTATTGAGTGAGCCTAAGCCATACTCTGATAGCGAGGTTAATTCTAACACAACAGAGACTTAATTCTATCGGAAATAGGCTACCAACCAAGGCGTCTTAAGAGGATAGCCCATTATTCATCTTAAGGATTAACCGTTCCCATGCCCTGCGCTCACCCTTAGACACACTTTCAAGACATGGACTACCGGAACTGGGACGTTACTAAAATCACATAAAGTCATCTATATCATCATCACCGAGTCTAAACACGGTATCAAAGCCATCTGTTCCACAGCTTTTCGTTAAGGTCATTAAAATTCGATTAATATCTGCTTCGGATTCATACGGACCATTCATATAAAAAGGTCTGCCCTTTCTACCGTAGCTGTATTTTTCAGGACTTACGCTAGCATCAATATCACCAAAGATATCATAGGCATTTTTATAATCAGGATGTGGCGCAAAACCTAGCTCTTTTGAATAGTTAAGCAAACCGTCCAGTAACTTTTTGGCACTGGTTTGATGTAGCTTTTCAAAGGTTCGATCAGCCGCCCTTGCCATTCCTACTTTAATTCTTTGCTCATATTCGTCTTCCGACATCACTAAAAACATGGCATCTTTGACGCCCAAGCAAAAAACATCAATAACAAAGGCACTAAAGGCAATATCTCCGCTGGGGGTGCGCCTTGCTACGATTAGCTCACCAAGACCTGAACTAAACAGATTCTCAGGGATTAAGCATTCATAAATCGGATACGTAGCATAAGCTTTGGCTTTTGTCATCGAAGGCGTTACTTTTTTAACCGTCACACCTCTTTTTTGCTTTTTCTTAGCTAGTTTTTTTTGTCGTTGTTGTTCTGATATGGCCATGGTTTTTATCCTTTATGAGTTAGGTTGATCCACGTTAAATGACTTTGGTTGTGATTATAACAATACCTTAGGAATGAGCACGAAATAATGTAGTCAAGTAGCATCCAACTCCCCCTCCTTTTTAGTCCAGCGCGACAAACCCAGTATGGTTACAGGCCTTATTATTGAACACATGGCGCAATAATAAGGCAGATCTGTTTTAGAGTCCTCGCAGGTAAATGTGGACTTAGGGTATTTACTATTGCTATGATTTCATTCATGGTCATGGGGGCGAATGTTTTTTAGAAACTGTATTCTAACTTCTCTGACTTTTATC
>CAIVYW010000371.1 GCA_903910205.1 uncultured Methylococcaceae bacterium
ATCAAGATAGGTATCATCAAAACCAAATACCTTATCTTGTTCGCGCGATTTTAAAATAATGTTATGCAGCGATAATACTTCTTTGGCGGGAAGGAATATTGAATTGCTAGTACGTGAACCAATATGGTTTTCTACGCTTGAAATCGATTTAATGGTATCTTTGCCAAAACTATAATCGAACGTTTTATCATCAAGTGTTAGCTCAAGAAATAATGGCGAGTCAGCTTGCTTACTCACTAAATCGCCTATCTTTTCTGGTTGAAACGTCCAATATAACTTTTCGGCAAGAATTTCAGAAGCTTTGCGCTGATCGTCTCCGCGTTTGTATTCTTCTAAAGTGCGCATGGCGCTATACATGGCTTTAAGCAAAAAAGTCTTACCGCTACTGTTATTGCCAATAATCAGATTTATTTTACCTAATTTCTGCCAATCAAGCTGATCCATAGGGCCGAAGTTATTAAGTTTAATACGATTTATCATGCTATTAATCTACGAAGCCGGATAGAAATCAAGTAATGTAAAGCACATTTTCCTGTAACAGATGGATTAGTCTTGTCTAGGCTAGAAGTAGCCTTCGCGTTTTTTCTGTTCCATAGAGCCCGATTGATCGTGATCTATGAGTCGTCCTTGGCGTTCAGAGGTAGTGGTTAATAACATTTCCTGAATGATTTCGGGTAGGGTGGTGGCATTGGATTCGACAGCGCCTGTTAAGGGGTAACAGCCTAAGGTGCGAAAACGCACTTTTTTCATTTCAACTTTTTCATGTTCACCAATCGGCATACGCTCATCATCCACCATAATCAACATGCCGTCACGTTCCACAACAGGGCGTACTTTAGCAAAGTATAACGGTACGATAGGGATGTTTTCTAAATGGATGTACTGCCAGATGTCTAGCTCTGTCCAGTTAGATAAAGGAAAGACACGGATGCTTTCACCTTTGTCTATTTTGCCGTTGTAAATATTCCATAGTTCAGGACGTTGGTTTTTAGGATCCCAGCGATGATTTTTATCTCTAAAGGAATAAACACGTTCTTTAGCGCGAGATTTTTCTTCGTCACGGCGTGCGCCGCCAAAGGCTGCATCAAATTGATATTTATCTAAGGCTTGTTTAAGACCTTCGGTTTTCATAACATCGGTGTGCTTTTTGCTGCCGTGAGTAAATGGCCCTATGCCTTGTTCAACACCGTCTTGATTAACATGTATCAATAGGTCTAAACCAAGATCTTTGACCATCTGGTCACGAAATTCAATCATTTCCTTGAATTTCCACGTGGTATCGACGTGCATCATGGGAAAGGGCGGTTTGCCAGGAAAAAAGGCTTTCATGGTTAGATGCAGCATAACCGCAGAATCTTTACCGACGGAATACAACATGACTGGGCGTTCAAATTCAGCCGCGACTTCACGAATGATATGTATGCTTTCGGCTTCGAGTTCTTTAAGGTGCGTTAGTTTGTAATCAGTCATTAAAAATCCGTTGAAATGGAGTGTCGCAATGCGGTTATCGAGTGTTATCAACAACAAAGCGTACATTTTAATTTGAACGGGCGGTTATTGCCAGTCATCAGCACAATTTATTCATATTTAACTGTTTAGCCGTGTGAAATATTGACAAGATAGACGTTGCTAAGCTCACTATTACACTTAACTTAAGTTGACTAGGTGTCAGTGTGTTTAAAACTATGCTATATTATTTCTTAATGAGAACCATTCCTTATTGGCGACTCGTCCGTCTCTAGGACAGTCACTGATACCCCTCGGAGCCAAATAGCGTGTTAAGCTTAAAAAATCTTAAGGTCGGCGATCTAGGCAAAATCATAGGCTTTGAACCTGAAGGTAAAGCCTATCGTAAGCGTTTGCTCGCCATGGGCTTAACGCCGGGAACTACGTTTAGCGTGACTCGTTTCGCGCCATTGGGCGATCCCGTAGAAATTAAATTACGTGGCTTTTCGCTCACCTTGCGTAAAGACGAAGCCGCCGTGGTCTTGATAGAGAAGCAATGATGAGCATTGATTTTACGGTAGGTGTCGTTGGTAATCCTAATTGCGGAAAGACCACGCTTTTTAATGCTTTTACAGGTTCTAAGCAGCATGTAGGTAATTGGCCTGGCGTTACCGTTGAAAAGAAAACGGGAGAATACACTTACGCGGATAAGTTAATTGAATTAGTTGATTTGCCCGGCACCTATTCTTTAGAAGCTGCCGATGATCAAGTGTCTTTAGATGAAAAAGTTGCCAGAGATTATATCGCCTCAAAGCAAGCCGACTTAATTATCAATATTGTTGATGCCTCTAATATAGAACGAAACCTCTATTTAACCTCGCAATTAATAGAAATGCGTGTACCGATGATCTTGGTACTAAATATGATGGATCAGGTTAAAAGTCGTGGCATTAAGATTGATTGTGACTATTTAGCGCGGCAATTAGGCTGTCCTGTCATTCCTATTACCGCCTCTACTAAAGACGGTCTAGTGGCTTTAAAGATGCAGATTAATCGTGCCGCTATCACTCTGCCTATTCCTAGCGTAACAATACATTATGCGCCTGCTTTAGAGCATGCGATTGAAGAGCTGTCCTTGTCGTTAAGCGATATTGCCCGTGATCATGGTTGTGATTTACGTTGGTTAGCGCTGCGTACCCTAGAAGATGATACGCTGGCTAAGCAACTGGCAGGAAAGGAACTAAGAACCCTGACAGGTCAATTACAGCAGCAAGTAGAAACAGAAACGGATGATGAAATTGATATTTTGGCGGCAGATGCTCGCTATGGCTTTGTTAATGAAATAACGCAAGCTGCTGTCTGTAAGCTGAATGAAGTCAGTCGGCATGTCACAGAGAAAATAGATCACATCGTATTAAATCGGTTTTTAGGCATACCAGTCTTTTTGTTAGTGATGTACACGCTATTTATGTTCACTATTAATATAGGGACGGCCTTTGTTGATTTTTTTGAGCAAGCGGTTGGTGCGTTATTGATTGATGGTTTAGGTAGTGTGCTCGCAGATTATTCATTGCCTCAGTGGTTGCAGGTGATGATAACCAAAGGTTTTGGGGGCGGCATACAAGTGGTTGCTACCTTCATCCCTATTATCGGTTTCTTATTCTTGTTTTTATCGGCACTGGAAGATTCAGGTTATATGTCCAGAGCGGCTTTTGTCATGGATAGATTCATGCGCATGATAGGTTTGCCGGGTAAGTCTTTTGTGCCCATGATCGTTGGGTTTGGTTGTAATGTGCCGGCTATTATGGCGACACGAACCTTAGAGAATCAGCGTGATCGAATTCTGACTAATCTAATGAATCCTTTTATGTCTTGCGGCGCGAGATTGCCGGTTTATGCCTTATTTGCTGCGGCATTCTTTCCTGTCGGTGGACAAAATATCGTTTTTGGATTGTATTTATTAGGTATAGCAGTGGCTGTATTGACTGGTTTAATTATGCGTCACACCTTGTTTAAAGGAGAAGCTTCGCCGTTTATTATGGAGTTACCCGCCTATCATATGCCTACCTTGCGGGGGGTATTTACCAGGACTTGGGACAGGTTGAAGTCTTTTTTGATTAACGCCGGTAGAATCATTGTGCCGATGGTCTTGGTGTTAAATTTTCTGAATGCCTGGGGCACTGATGGTAGCTTTGGCCAAGAAAACAGCAATCAATCGGTATTGAGTGAAATAGGTAAAACATTAACACCCCTATTTAAGCCTATGGGTATAGAAAAAGATAATTGGCCGGCAACCGTCGGTGTCTTTACCGGAGTATTGGCTAAAGAAGCTGTGGTAGGCACCCTAGATGCCTTATATAGCCAATTATCAAGCCCTGATAGTGGTTTAGTTGATAAAGCGCCCTTTGTGTTTAGCGTAGCGTTAATGGCGGCTTTACAGACCATACCTGATAACTTAAGTGCGGTTGCTGATCATCTATTAGATCCACTCGGTCTTAATATCGGCACAGTTGATGATATGGCGGTTGCAGCCGATGAACAAAAGGTTAAGACCAATACCTTTGCCGCTATGCAGCAACGCTATGATGGAAAAGTGGGGGCTTTTGCTTATCTGCTGTTCATTTTATTGTATGCCCCTTGTGTTGCAGCGACTGCGGCGATACATAGAGAAACCAATAAAGGTTGGACAGTGTTTGTGGTGTTTTGGACTACCGGTATTGCTTATATGACCGCTACGGTGTTTTATCAGGCCATGACTTATGAACGTCATCCTGATTATTCTCTAATGTGGATTAGCGGCTTGATCAGTGCTTTTGTGATGGTGATAGTGGCATTATGGCTAACAGGAAAGCAAGCGATGGCAAAACAAGTTCAGGAGTCAGTCAATGATATTATCTGATTTGCGTAGTTATTTAAAACAACAGCATCGCTGTGCTTTGGCTGATTTAGTAACTCATTTTAATATGGATGCTGATGCCCTGCGGGGTATGTTGGATAAGTGGGTTAGAAAAGGCAGTGTACGAAAAATACCGCTAGAGTCTTCATGTGGTACCCGTTGCTGTAAGTGTGATGCGACCTTAACGGAGCTTTATGAATGGATAGATAAATAGTGTTAGTCGTTAAGCTGTTCTATTTTATCCAGCTCATCATTATTGGAACTATCTTTATGCACAAACAACCTAGAGCACAGCAAGCCGAGTTCAAATAACATCCACATCGGTACTGCCAGCATCGTTTGTGAAATAGCATCAGGCGGCGTTAAAAACATACCGATAACAAAGGCACCGACAATGACATAAG
This sequence comes from uncultured Methylococcaceae bacterium, assembly GCA_903910205.1. Classification (GTDB taxonomy): domain Bacteria; phylum Pseudomonadota; class Gammaproteobacteria; order Methylococcales; family Methylomonadaceae; genus Methylobacter_C. The sequence continues at coordinate 4,747 of CAIVYW010000371.1, forward strand.
GTCGTTTTTCAGATAGATCAGCGGGAGTGACTAAGCCTGTCCAGACTAAGACGATGGTAAATATAGGAACTTCAAAACAAATGCCAAAGGCAAAGAATAAGGCGAGTACAAAATCTAGGTATTTGCTAATGTCAGTCATGACCGCCACACCTTCAGGCGCTGCGGCTGTTAAAAATCCGAACATCAGTGGAAAAACAACGTAATAAGCGAAAGCGACCCCCAGAAAGAATAGCAAGGTGCTGGCTATAAGTAGCGGAAATATCATCCGGCGCTCACGCTTATAAAGTCCAGGTGCGACAAAGGCCCAGAATTGATAAAGAATAACAGGGATAGATATAAAGATAGCGGCCACTAGTGCTAGTTTAAACGGGGTAAAAAACGGTGAGGCAACATCAATGGCAATCATAGTGCTGTTTTTGGGCATGTGCTTTAATAGCGGCCCTGCCAAATAGCTATAAATTTGATTGGCATAAATGGATAGCCCTAAAAAGACCACAATCACAAAGCTGATGACTTTTAATAGTCTATTACGTAATTCAATCAGATGACTGATGAAAGGCTGAGCCACTTCTTCAAAACTATTTGAGTTCATGAGTAATCGGCTGCTCTAGTGCTACTTCAGTGCTAGGTTCGGCGGATGATTGAATAGCATCAATTGTTTTTTTTGTCTCATTAAGTGCCGCATGAAACTCGTGTAACTCTGCTTGTTCATTAAATATCTGACGTAATTCTTCTGCGTGTAGTTCGTGTTTGATTTCTTCTTTAAAGGTAGCCGCTATATTGCGCGCTTTGCCTATCCAGAACCCCGCAAGTCTAGCTACTTTAGGTAAGCGCTCAGGCCCTATCACCAATAAGCTGACTAAGGCGATCATGACTAACTCAGAAAAACCAACTTCAAACATATTATATTTTTTCGTTTTTCTTGGAGGTGATTTCACCGTCTAGGGTTTCACCTTCATGTTCAGTGGTTTTTTTGTCGTCTTCGCCTTCTTTGATGGCTGAGCGAAAACTTTTGATAGCACCGCCTAAATCCGAGCCTACATTACGAAGTTTTTTAGTGCCAAAAAGCACAATAACGATAACTAATATAATTAATAATTGGGTGATGCTGACGTGCATGTTTTAACTCCAGTGACATATTAGGTAATATCTTAGGATAATTACCCTAAATTACAAAACGATCTTATTAGATCGTAGGATGGGTAGAACAAAGTGAAACCCATAAAACGCATGTCATTGATGGGTTTCGCTAGCGCTCTACCCATCCTACGCAACTTTGAAACACCGTAGGGACTGGTCGCGACCTGTCCCGTGAGCCAATTAGCTTTTGTTACGTTGTGCTTTTTCATCCAGACCTGACAAGCCAAAACGGCGTTGTAGTTCTTGTAATACATCGTTAGGTCCTAAGCCTTGATCGGCTAGCATGACCAAACAATGAAACCATAAATCAGCAGTTTCATAAATAATTTGTTCTTTATCACCATTTTTGGCGGCAATAACGGTTTCTGTCGCTTCTTCACCGACTTTCTTTAGAATAGTGTCTAAGCCTTTAGCATAAAGACTGGCTACATAAGATTTGTCAGCGGATTCTAGTTTACGTTGTTCCAGAATATCAGCTAATTGTTGTAAGGTGTCGTTCATTTTTTTGTATAGATGGTGTTAGGGTCTTTTAATATAGGTTCAATAGACTGCCATTGTTTATTAATTAACCGGCGATAAAAACAACTTTCACGGCCGGTGTGACAGGCAATGCCGCCTTCTTGTTCAATTTTTAATAAAATAACATCTTCATCACAGTCCAAAAACAAATCCACTACTTTTTGTCTATGACCTGATTCTTCGCCTTTACGCCATAAGCGTTGCCGTGACCTAGACCAATAAACGGCATAACCTTCTGCAACCGTTAAAGCTAAGGATTCGGGATTCATCCACGCAAACATCAGTATTTTTCCACTGTCTGCTTGTTGGGCAATCACAGGCACTAAACCGTCTGCTGTCCAACGTATTTCATCTTGCCAAGCGTTGCTCATAAGCGCATCTCTATGCCGCGTGAGGCCATGTGTTCTTTGGCTTGTTGTATGGTATATTCGGCAAAATGAAAAATACTAGCTGCTAATACAGCATCGGCTTTGCCAGTAATAACACCTTCGGCTAGATGCTCTAAATTACCCACGCCGCCGGAGGCTATAACCGGTACGCTAACCGCTTCACTAATAGCTCGCGTGAGCAGTAAATCAAAGCCTTCACGGGTGCCATCTCTATCCATGCTGGTTAAAAGAATTTCACCAGCGCCATAAGTAACCATTTTTTCGGCCCATGCTATGGCATCTATACCGGTTGCTTTACGTCCCCCATGTGTGAAGATTTCCCAGCGATCTACTTCACCTAAGGTACTGACTTTTTTAGCATCAATAGCAACGACGATACATTGTGAACCAAAACGTAAAGCGGCTTCACAGACAAATTCAGGATTAAAGACCGCCGCACTGTTAATGCCAACCTTATCTGCGCCAGCATTGAGCATACGGCGTATATCATCCAAGGTTCTGATGCCACCGCCTACGGTTAAGGGTATGAAAACTTCACTAGCGACTTGTTCGACGACATGCACGATGGTGTCGCGATTATCATGGGTTGCAGTAATGTCCAAAAAGGTGATTTCATCAGCGCCTTCACGGTCATAACGTCTAGCGACTTCGACAGGGTCGCCGGCATCACGAATATCAACAAACTTTACGCCTTTAACGACGCGACCATTATCGACATCTAGGCAAGGAATAATACGTTTAGCTAAACTCATCGCTTAATAAGATTCCGCAAGTATTCGAGCTTCAATAAAATCCAGCGTGCCTTCATAGATGGCTCTACCGGTAATGGCGCCCATAATACCCTCATGAGCAACCAAGCCTAAGCCTTTAATATCGTCGATATTAGTAATACCACCTGAGGCAATCACTGGGATTTTAATGGCACGCGCTAATCTAGCGGTAGCTTCTACGTTAACACCTTGCATCATGCCGTCTCTGGAAATGTCGGTGTAAATAATCGCTTCAACACCATCTGCTTCAAAGTGCTGTGCTAAGTCGATAACATCATGCTTAGACAGTTTAGACCAGCCATCAATGGCGACTTTGCCGTCTTTGGCATCTAAACCCACAATAATGCGTCGTGGATATTCTCTCGCCATATCTCTAACAAAATGAGGTTCATTAACGGCTTTAGTGCCGATAATGACATACTCTACACCGGCATCTAAATAGCCTTGAATAGTCTCTTCATCGCGAATACCGCCGCCTATTTGTACTGGCATATCAGGATAGGCCGTGACTATGGCTTTGATAATGTCGGCATTAACGGGTTTTCCGGCAAAAGCACCGTCTAAATCAACCAAGTGAATTCGTTTTGCGCCAGCGGCAGCCCAGCGTCCAGCGACAGCGATAGTATCATCTGAAAAAACCGTATCATCTTCCATGCGGCCTTGACGTAAGCGCACGCATTTTCCTTCTTTTAAATCAATTGCGGGTATTAACAACATAAAAACAAAATCCTTAATAACATGTAGTGATCTTAAGATTGGCCATCCCAGTGTAAAAAGTTATTCAGTAGCTGCAAGCCGACTGTCTGACTTTTTTCAGGGTGAAATTGTACAGCAAAAATATTATTGTGAGACAAGGCGCAAGCAAAGGCATCGGGGTAATCTGTCGTTGCAGCAATCGCAGAGCTTTCATTAGGCTTTGCATAATAGCTATGCACAAAATAAAAACGACTGTCTTGAGCGATCTTATTCCATAAAGGATGTGGCCGCTGATGCACTTGATTCCAGCCCATATGAGGGATCTTTAGCTTATGGCCATCTTTATCGCTTAATGCCTCGGAAAAGCGCAGCACATGCCCTGAGAAAATATCTAAACCTTGCGTCGTGCCATTTTCTTCACTATCAGACAACAACGCTTGCATGCCTAAGCAGATGCCGAGTAAGGGCTTGGTTTTCGCAACTTCACGAATGACATCAGATAAGCCAGATTGATTCAGTGCTTGCATACAATCTCGCATGGCACCTACACCGGGAAATACAATTCGATCGGCTCGCAAAATTTGCTCGGCATTCGTAACAATTTGTACATCAACCTCAGGCGCTGCATGTTGCAGGGCTTTGGCAATTGAATGCAAATTACCCATTCCGTAATCAATAACAGCAACAGTGGACATAAATTAAATTAAAACGTTGGTGAGAGTAAAGGTGCAAGTCTACAGCGATCAACTAGACTTTATTAAAGACTGCCTTTGGTAGAGGGCATTATACCTGCCATACGAGGGTCGGCACTAACCGCCATGCGTATGGCTCGACCTAAGGCTTTAAAAATGGTTTCGGCAATATGATGGGCATTGGCACCTTTTATATTATCGATATGTAAGGTAACGCCGGCATGATTAACAAAGCCTTGAAAGAACTCTCTAAACAAGTCGACATCAAAGCGACCGATGATAGCTTTGGGAAAGTTTACGTCATAGTACAAACCGGGGCGACCGGAGAAATCAATGATCACTCTGGATAAAGCTTCATCTAAAGGAATATATGAATGTCCATAACGACATAGACCTTTTTTGTCACCGATGGCTTTAGCAAACGCTTGGCCTAAAGTAATGCCGATATCTTCAACAGTATGATGCGCATCGATCTCTAGGTCACCTTTAGCGTTAATGTCTATATCAATCAAACCATGTCTAGCCACTTGATCTAACATGTGGTCAAGAAAAGGGACGCCAGTGACAAACGTTGCTATACCTGTGCCATCTAAATTGATGCTACAAGTAATTTGAGTTTCGAGTGTATTGCGTTCGATGGTGGCAATTCGTTGAGTCATGATATTCAAGTCGTATGGGTAGGCAATGTTTTCAAATAGGGGTATGGGTCTATAAAGCACTAAATAGAGATTTGATATTACTCAGTGCAGGTCGCTATCATACCTCACCATAGGCTTATTTTCATCCCTAGTTATGCATAAGTATCAACTCACGTTGTCATCTCGGCATGCACTGCCGAGATTTGTATGCCTATAAGGACATGCGATTAATGGCTACCAATTTAAGACGGGACAGATTAGCTTAATCGTTCACTTTTAGACACAGCTCTCCTAAGCGCAGACAAAGGGCGAAAGCTTAAGGCTTAAGGCTAGTATCTGTCCGGCTTTAAGTTGGTAGCCCGATTAATAGAGTGAAAGCCTGTATCAGAGAAAGCCTAACTCTCTGAGATGTAGTCGCTATTTTATTTTGAGCTAGGTGCTATTATTTCGTTTAATGTCCAAAACACCGTTTCACTGATAGCGGCTAATTGTATCGCGCTCATAGTCAGTGTTGTCGGTACTATTTCTTTGCGTTTGCCAAACTTTTTTTGATCTGAAAAGATAAAGGCATCCTCGGTTATTTCAATGCTACCTTGGCTCAGGGCATTTCTTATTAGCGAAACCAGCATTTTCCAATCTGAAATTACCCGCTCTCCACTGATTTGACTTGCATCAGGAAGCGCTAATTCTCTTTTAGTCGCTCTTGCTTTAAGTTTAATAAAGAAATCATCTTTATCTTTTATGTTGATGGATTCCCATAGCCAGACTAAGGTGACATAGGCAAATTGCAAATAAGTACTTTGATTGATTAAGGCCGGTTTTTCTTCTAGGCTTAATTTTTCATGAACCTCTTTAATGAGGTTTTTTAGATCTTCATGGCCTATGTTTTCAAGTTCATTGAGTAGTTTTACATTAAATAGTGCTAATTTTGCAATTTGGAAACATTCTTTCTGGGTCATCGTTTTATCATCCGGTATTTTTACGGCTACTTTTAATGAATCAAGAGTTATTGGTAACAACGCAAGGGTAGGGGGGGGAGTGCTATCGTAAGCTACTCTTGATTTTAAGCTCTTCTACTGATACATATTATCCTATTTATGGCTTTGAGCCGCTTTGTTGTTTATCAATTGTTAAATCCTTTTGTTTTAGTTCTAAATGCTGGGATTCGTATCTCATCCCAACAATCGGAGCATGAAGACGATAACTATGCCTTATATACAACTCCAGCCCTACATGGCCTCTCGAATCCAGACAGACCTTAGCACAGCCTCACTACAGGGATAATAACTTGTGTAGATACTTATGGTCTTACATTGCTAGCCATTCTATAAATAATGCCATTGAGTAAAGCAGGCGGCTTGGCCTTGATAGACTTGATGTTGATCGATCAGATTCCAAACGATGGCATTTTTAATAACAAAGCGTTTGCCTGTTTTTGATAGTCTAATGCCCTCATAATGATCGATATAGCCATTTTTTGTGACGACGGCTAATAAGCGCTCGCGCTCAGCTTGATTAACGGGTTCTGCTGAGTACTTTGACGGTAGGCAGGTAAAGTCTTGCCAATCAAATTCAAATAATTCTAAGGCTTTTTGATTACCATAAGTAAAGATAGGCTCGGATTTTGTATTATGAGTGACCATGGCAAAGTCAGCTTCAAATAAGCGTTTTGCAAAGCCTCCCTCAGAGCTGCTCTCTGGCATCAGTTCGGTAAGCAACCAGTGACGATAGCTATATCTGATAAGCTCTGCATGTTCGCTAAGGTAGTTATTTTCTTTGCTGGGGTGATTCATAAACGCTCCGTTAGCGCAGAAATAGCCAGATGCTTAAGGCTATGCCAACTAACACAACAAAGCCACGCATCACTTTTTCGGGTAGACGATGTACCAACCAACTGCCCAAAAATCCACCCCCGATACCACCGATAGCCAGTGCTAATCCAGCCTGCCAATCTACATGACTAGAAAAAGCAAACAAGGTTACGGCTGAGGCGTTCATGGCCATGGCGAGTACATTTTTAGTCGCTGTCGCCATGCGTACTTGCTGTCCAGCTAGGCTTAAGGTTGCTAACATTAGAATACCAATACCCCCGCCGAAATAGCCACCATAAATACCAATCATAAACTGTACTAAAGCCAATAAAGGCAGCGGCATCCTTTGGGCAGTATGCAGTGGCGTTTTTCGAAAACTCCCCCAAGTGAATAGCGCAGTGGCTATAAGCACCAACCAAGGCACTAGTTGCGTAAAGAAAGTGACGGGCGTATTAAGCAACAACATAGCCCCAACCAAACCACCTGATACGCTGAGTGCAAATAATTTTTTTAAACTCATCTCACCAATACCGCCCGCTAACTTACGTCCAGCAAGAGATGAGGTAATTTGATTGGGAAACAATGCCAATGTCGAAGTGATATTGGCCGATAAAGGGTCCAGTCCTGCCAGTAATAGCGTTGGAAAGGTAATAAAAGAGCCACCACCGGCTAAGGTGTTTTGAGTTCCCGCATACAGACCGGCCAGAGAGATGAGTAACAGTAAGGTAGGATCGTATTGAAATATCATGCTATCTGCTGGTATTTATCATGCTTTGTCCGCAAAACCTCGCCGTTCAGGGCGGGGATGTAAGGATGCTCTTGACTTTTTTTGCTCATAAAATGTACTCTAAATCAGTAGTAAAGGTTTTAAATCTGTATCAGCGATAACCAAGCGATAATAGTAAAGCCTTAAACTCTGTTTTTTAGTTAAAAATAACCGTCGGATAGACGGGGCTAGTCTGTGAAGTGAACGGTGCAGTCATGTCGTCAGCAGCAGAAACCAGTGAGCAGTAGCGATACCTACTCACTCTTAGGAAACTAGGAATCCCCTTCCTTCAGGTGGGGGAGGATGTCAA